>JAYUKK010000251.1:0-33328 GCA_043764515.1 Microbacterium sp. | reverse complement strand
GGCGGCGCGCTCGATGAGCTGTTCGGCAACGACAGCTTTCAGGAGTATGACGACACACTGATTGCGGCCGTGCCGCGCTCGTCACGGCGTGGCGGCGGTGGCGACGACGGTGCTCAGGCGGTTGCAGAAAAGGTGCCCCTCGGCCGCACGCAGAAGATCTTGTTGTGGGTCGCGGGTTCGCTGGTGGCGGTTCTCGCGATTGTGGCGATCTTCTTTATCGGCACGCGCATCCCACTACTGCTGGGCCCTGCTCCCGGTGCTGTTCCGTCGCCGACCGCAACCCCTTCACCCAGCCCGACGGTGGTGGAGCGGTTGGTCGGCCCGGTTGCTCCCGGTGAGTATCGGTGGGATGAGGTGTGGGGCGGCGAGTGCCTTGAGCCCTTCGTCGACGCCTGGCAAAACGAGGTGACCGTTGTCGACTGCGCGGCGCCCCACGGCGGGCAACTCGTGTTGCGGGCGCCCTTCCCCGCGCCCGAGGGCGCCACGGCGCTCGTGCCGTATCCCGGCGAGGAAGCGCTTGCGGCGCAAATGTCGCTGTTGTGCTCCGCCCCGGGCGTGCTCAATCTCGCGGCCGCCGGTGCGGTGACTGATCTGCAGGTGCAGGGCGCGTATCCCGTGTCTGAAGAGCAGTGGGATGCCGGCGAGCGCGACTATTTCTGCTTCGTCTCGCGGTCGTCAGGCGAGCCCATGACCGGCTCACTCGCGATTCCCGCTCCCGCGGTGTAGCCGCGGCCGGCGCGGGTCGGCTTACAGTTCGGTTTCGACCGGGGCTGCCGTGACGAGCTCGTGCACGCCCGCGAGAACCTCGTCGGGGCGAAACGGGTAGCGCGCGATCTCGGCCTCGTCGCTGATGCCCGTAAGCACGAGCACGGTGTGCAGGCCCGCCTCGATGCCCGCGACGATGTCGGTATCCATGCGGTCGCCGATCATGGCGGTGTTCTCGCTGTGCGCTCCGATGCGGTTCATCGCCGAGCGGAACATCATCGGGTTCGGCTTGCCGACGACATAGGGGTCTTTGCCGGTCGCCTTAGTGATGAGAGCCGAGATAGCGCCCGTCGCGGGCATGGGGCCGTCGGCGCTGGGGCCCGTGGCGTCAGGGTTGGTCGCGATGAAGCGTGCCCCCTCGCCGATGAGGCGAATCGCCTTGGTGATCGCTTCAAACGAGTAGTTGCGCGTTTCACCGACGACGACGTAGTCGGGGTCGGTCTCGGTCATGATGAAGCCGGCCTCGTGCAGCGCCGTCGTGAGCCCCGCTTCGCCGATGACGAAGGCGCGCCCGCCCGGAATTTGGCTCGCGCAGAAGTCGGCCGTCGCGAGCGCACTCGTCCAGATCGACTCTTCGGGCACATCGAGTCCGCTCGCCGAGAGGCGCGCAGCGAGGTCACGCGGCGTGAAGATCGAGTTGTTGGTGAGCACGAGAAACGGCGTGCCCGCGTTTCGCCACTGGGCGATGAGCTCGATGGCCCCCGGCAGAGGCGTGTTCTCGTGCACGAGAACGCCATCCATGTCGGTCAGCCAGCACTCAATATCGCGGCGGTTGCTCATGATCGTCAGCCTACTGCGGGCTACCGAAGCGACCTTGATCTTCGGTGATCACCCCACACTTTCGCTCCTTGTGCGAGCTCAGCCGTTGCCGTGGCTCGCGCGACGCAGTCGGTCGCGAATGGCGACGGCGATGCCCGGCCCCGGCGGTGATGCGACGACGACGCGCGCGAGCCCCGCCTCGTCGGCCGCGCGCAAGGCCGCGTAAAGCTCGCGGGCAAACCCCTCGGCCGACTCGGGAGCGGCGAGACGCACAACCCCCTCGGGGGTCTCGTGCTCGGCGAGGGCGATGAACCCCTCGCCTGCCTGCGGAGTCTCATCAAGCACGACGGTTGCGGCGGGCGCGTAGTGCGCGGGCAACGACCCACTGACGCGGATGCTCTCGTCGCGCTCACCCAGCGCGAGCCCCGTCGCGGCCACGATCATGTCGTCCGTGATCGAGCCGGGCCGCAGCACAACGGAAGCGGCTCCCGTGCAGTCGACGATCGTCGACTCGATGCCCACGTCAGACGCGGCACCCTCGAGGATGAGGTCGTCGGGATTCATCAGCGCACCCAGTTCATCGCGCACAGCCGCGGCCGTGGTAGGCGAGACGCGCCCGAACCGGTTGGCACTCGGAGCGGCCACGCCGCGCCCGCCGAGGCTCTCGAACTCGCGCAACAGCTGCACCGCAACGGGGTGACTCGGCACGCGCACCCCCACGGTTGGTTGCCCTCCCGTGACGGCGTCGGGCACCGCGGCCGAACGCTCGAGAATGAGCGTGAGCGGCCCCGGCCAGAACGCGGCGGCGAGCGCGTGAGCGTACGCCGGAATCTCGGCGGCGAGCTCGGGGAGCAGCGCGGCCGTGCTGACGTGCACGATGAGCGGGTGGTCGGCCGGCCGGCCTTTCGTGGCAAAGATGCGCGCGACCGCGTCGGGGTTCGACGCGTCGGCACCGAGACCGAAGACGGTTTCGGTGGGAAAAGCCACGAGGTGCCCGGCGCGGAGGGCGCGGGCGGCGCGGGTCAGGGGGTCGGTCGACATCGAGTCGATTATCTCGCGAGCTCGGTGATGGGCAGGTCGAGGCGGGCGCTCGCGATGCGCACCGCATCCGCACTCGCATCGATGCTGATGCTGCGGCGGCCGAGCGCGCGGGCAGCCGCAGCCGTCGTGCCGCTGCCCGCGAAGGCGTCGAGCACCCAGTCGCCCTCGCGGCTCGAGGCTTGCACGATGCGGCGCAGAACTCCGAGAGGCTTTTGCGTCGGGTATCCGGTCTTTTCGGGCCCCGAGGTGGGCACGATCGTGTGCCACCACACGTCGGTGGGCAGCTTTCCGCGAGCGGCCTTCTCGGGCGTCACGAGCCCCGGCGCCATGTAGGGCTCGCGATCGACGGCCTCGCTGTCGAAGTAGTAGGTGGCCGGGTTCTTCACGTAAACAAGAATCGTGTCGTGCTTCGTCGGCCAGTGCCGGCGCGACTTGGCGCCATAGTCGTAGGCCCAAATGAGCTCGTTGAGAAAGCACTCGCGGCCGAAGAGCGCGTCGAGCGCCACCTTGGCGTAGTGCGCTTCACGCCAGTCGAGGTGCAGGTAGAGGGTGCCGTCATCGCGCAGAAGTCGGTGAGCCTCGATGAGCCGAGGCGCGAGAAAGCCCCAGTAGTCGGTGAAGGCATCGTCGTAGCTGCTGAGCGCCTCGATCGTGCGCGTGTAGTTCGTGCCCGCGAAACCCAGATGAGCACCCTCGGGGTCGCGCGTGCTGCGCGTCGTCGCGCGGCGCTGCGTGCGACCCGTGTTGAACGGCGGGTCGAGGTAGATGAGTTGCATGCTCGCCTCGGGCAGCGAGCGCAGCGCGGCGAGGTTGTCGCCGTGGATCAGCAGGTCGGGGCTATCGCGATTCCAGCGTGCTGCTGCGTTCGCTGCTGCTGTCGTTGCTTCGCTCGACGCTCGCTTCGCCGCTGGGCTCATGGCCCGAGGTTAACAGGCCGCGCCGCCGCGGCGATCGCAGCAGCACGGCGAGCAAGAGCAACGTCACACCGATGGCGGCGCCATACGCGGGCGTGAAGCCCGCGATGAGCAGGGTGACGACGCCGACGATGCCGAGAATGACCTTGAGCGCGGCCATCCAGGGGCCGACGGGCGCGGGGGCTGCGCCGCCGCGCGCCTCGCTGCGCCGTTCAAGCCAACTGACCCCAATGACAATCGGGATGAGCAGCAGGGCAACGGCCACGAGGAACGGCGGGCGACTCTGCCACCAGCCTTCGCTGAGCGGTTCGGGGAAGGGCGCGCCCGAGACCACGAGCACCACGGCGATGAGCACGATCACCGGAACGTGCCACAGGTAGATCTGCATGGCGTTGCGGTTGATCGCGCCGCTGAGACCCGCGAGGGTTTCGCGCTGGGCGAGCCGGGCAATCCACGGGCGCAGGAATGCGAACAGCAGCGTTTGGCCCACCCCGAGCACGAGAATCGCCACGGTCGGGGGGTTCAAGTTGTCGTACATGTCAGTCGAGTAGCCGACCACCGTGGTGAGGAAAAGCAGCACGCCGAAGGCGGCGAGGCCGGCGAGACCGAGCATCCATCGCCGACTCCAGTCAAACCAGCCGTCGGCGAGGCAGAAGCCCAACTGCTGCACGAAGACCCAGACGAACAGCAGGTTGAACGCCCCAATGAGCGGCAGCGCGGTGAGCAGGGAGACGGTGTCGACGAGCATGACGGCGGCGAGCACACTCAGCAGGGTGACCCAGGGCGCGCGCTCGTGCAGGCGAGCCATGAGGGGAACGAGGGCCGACACTCCGAGGTAGACCGCCAAGAACCACAGGGGTTGCCCGATGCGAAATCCGACATCGCTCAGCACGCCGTCGGGCAGTCCCGCGAGGCCGAGCACCGCGAGCGTGAAGCCGACCAGGCTGAGGGGCAGCAGGGCCGGTCGCGCCAGTCGGGCGACGCGGTCACGCACGTAGTCGGCACCGGCCACGCCGCGAGCGCGTTGCCGCCGCCATGCCGACAGGCTCGAAAAGCCACCCATGACGAAGAACAGGGGCATGACCTGCACAAACCACGTGCTCCAGGCGAAGATCGGATGCCCGCCGAGCGAGTTGGTGATCGCCAGACCTTCGTTCTCCACTGTGATGCCGGCCATCATCACATGCAGTCCCACCACCACGACAAGGCACGCCGCGCGAACGAGGTCGACGGCGTTGTCGCGGGCTGCAGTGGCCATGATGCGTTCAGGGTACGACAGTGCGCGATTGGCCGATAGTGCCGCACCGTAGCCTGGGGGTATGAGCGCATCCACTGTCGAGGGGGAGCCGACGCGCGAGCCGACGCCCGAGCCCACCGCCGAGCCGACGCTGGAGTGGACCACTCACGGCCTCGGCCCCTGGAAGGGCGAGTGGCCGGATGACCCGCGCCTCGACCCCGAGCTGCTCGCGAACGGCGACACCCGCAACGTCATCGACCGCTACCGCTACTGGAGCATGACGGCGATCGTCGCCGAGCTCGACGCACGACGACACCCGTTTCACGTGGCGATCGAGAACTGGCAGCACGACATGAATATCGGCTCGATCGTGCGCAGCGCCAACGCGTTTCTTGCCGCCGAAGTGCACATCGTTGGCCGCCGCCGTTGGAACAAGCGCGGCGCGATGGTGACCGACCGCTACCAACATGTCTCGCACCACGAGACCATCGACGACCTCGTCGCGTTCGCCCGCGCGCACGAACTGCCCATCGTCGCGATCGACAACGTCGAGGGGTCGCGGCCCGTGGATGCTGCGCCCCTGCCGCACGCGTGCATCTTGCTCTTCGGCCAAGAGGGCCCGGGCCTCTCGCCCGAAGCGCTCGCCGCCGCCGATGAGGTCGTCGAGATCACGCAGTACGGCTCGACGCGTTCGATCAACGCGAGCGCCGCGGCGGCGATCATCATGCACGAGTGGGTGCGGGCGCACGCGCGCTCGTGACGAGTGGGTGCGGGCGCACGCCCGCTCGTGACGAGCATCCGGTGACAACCGACCCTTGACGGCGCTCGCCGCAGCCGATGGACTGTGCCCATGACCGTGATCACCGATGATCTGCCCGCTCAACTCATCCGCCACGAGCACGAGCTGTGGGAGGCGATGCGGCACGGCGACGGCGGCAGCCATCTGCAAAAGGCGATGACGACGGATGCCGTGCTCATCGACGACGGATCACTCGTCGAGCGTTCCGCCGCGATCGTGGCCCTCGACGGCACGACGTGGGGCGAGTCCACGATGAGCGACCAGCGTGTGGTGCGCCTCGGCGACCGGGCCGCGATGCTGGCCTACCGCTTGCGCAGCACGCGCGACGGATCACCCGTCGACGTGTGGGCCACGACGACCTACGTCTACAGCGAGGGCCGCTGGCGCGTGGGCGCGCACCAGCAGTCGCCTGCGGCTGACTAGAACGCGATGGCGGTTTTCCGCCAGACCGTCGACGGACAATCCCCGACACTAAAGGGGTGGCCGCAACACCGAGAGGTCAGCCCGCGTGAGCGCAGAGACCGCCGTTGCGCTGCTCGTGTTTCTATTTCCGCTGGCCTATAGCCCGGGGCCCGGCAACGCGTTCTTTGCCGCGATCGGTGCGTCATCGGGGTTGCGCGCGGCTACCCGGCCGCTCGTCGGCTACCACGTGGCCACGTTCGCGGTGACGTTGCTGATCGGCATCGGCATGGGCGTGACTCTCCTCGCCAACCCTGTGATCGCGAAGTCGATTGCAGCGGCCGGGAGTCTCTATGTGCTCTGGCTTGCGTGGACTTTCGTGCGACCGGCGCGCCGCGCGGCGTCGAATGAGGGCACACCCAGCGAGCCTGTCACGCACGTCGGCTTCTGGTCGGGTGCGATCGTTCTGCTGCTCAACCCGAAGGCGTACTACATCATCGCGGTGATGTTCGCGCAGTTCATCCGGCCGCCCCTTGACGATCAGGTATTCACGGTTGTGCTGATCACCGTGATCTTCACACTCAACAACCTCGTCGCGTTCCTCGCCTGGACTCTTGCCGGAAGTGCCCTCACGGCACTGTTCCGCGGCGAACGCGCGAAGAAATGGATCAACTACTTCTTCGCCGCCGCGCTCGTGGGTGTCGCGGTCTGGATGGCGGTGCCGATCTTCATCTAGACGCGCGGCGAATGCGGATCGGCCCTTTCGCCGTCGAGGGATCGACGACGCGCCCGCCCTGCGTGATCTCGACCTCGCCCGCGGCGACCAGGCGCCGGGCAGCGCGCCGCGCGGGCTCCATGAGGTCGCGCCAGGCCTCGTCGTCATCGACCGCGACCGCGCGCGCCGCTTCGCTCGGGCAGATGGTCGCTCCCGCGGCCCGATCGTTTAGCAGGCTCCGGATGCTCTCTTCGAGCGCCCGATCCACGGGCCGCACCCCGCGAGCGCGGCACGCGTCGCTGCACCAGCGCACGGCATCCCAGTCGCGCGCCCAGCGCGCCCGCCACTCGATGCGGCGGCCGCACGAACCGCAGACTTTCTCGGCCCGGTCGGCGGCGGATTCTTCGCCGTGTCCACGTTGCCGCCCCATGTAGAGAGTCTTGTCGATTGAGCCGAGTAGTCGCCGTGATGGTTGCCGGACCGGGGGTGACGGGTTACTCAGCCGACGATGGTGCGTTCGGCCCAGAAGACGGGGTCAACGGCTCGAATCTCATCCCCCTCGCGGAGAACCTCGATAGCCGAGCTAGTGCCATCAGCGCGCGTGAACGTCACGATCATCGAGCCGCTGTGTGACGGCTCGACAGACAGGTCGGCACGAGACCATGCAGAGACGACCTCGGGCTGTGAACCGTATTCCGCGAGAGTTCTCTCGCACATCGAGTGATCTGCGGCGAATTCATCGCAGAAGGTCACGACATCGACGTCGTCTGTCACCTCGATCAGGCGACTCGTGAAGTCTCGCGCATCCGCTTCTGTGAGGGCGTGCGCATCTGACGGAAGCGCGAAGGCCGTGGCCGCCCACCACGCCACAACCGCTATGGCCAATATCGCCAGCAACTTCATGAGCAGCTCACCATTCACCGGAGGAGTTTGTGACGTCGACGCACCTCAATCTATGGCCACGACCCAACCGGTCACAGTCCTCACAAAGGAGGACGAGCGCGCCGCTCGCGCGCGAGCAACAACCCGACCGCGGCGAGCACGGCGACGGCGATCGCCGTGCCGCCGAACAGCAGCAGTGCTCCGCCGGCCTCGTAGGCGAGGCCCGAGAAGGCAGCCGCGATGGTCGCGGCTGCGAGGCCGATGCCGCGCAGCAAGCCTTGCGCCGAACCCGCGCGGGCCGGGTCGACGGCGTGCGCCATCGCGGCGGCGGCGCCAATGAAGGCGAGCGCCTGGCCCGTCGACTCGACGAAGCCCATTCCCGTGGCAATGAAGGGGTTGCCCACGAACCCGTAGAGGGTCACGATCGGCAGCAAGATGAGCAGGCCGCGCGCGTAGGCAGCCACGCCACCGCGACGGTCGGCGAGGCGACCCGCCCAGCCGGCGACGAGCACGTAAGGCACCGCGAAGAGCGCATAGCTCGCGGCGGTCAAGACGGGGTCTGCGCCGATGTCGGCCATGAAGCGCGGCCACACGCCGTCGTAGGCTCCGGTCGGCACCATGACCGCGGCATAGAGCAGCACGATGCCGATGAGGCGGGGTGAGCGCAGCAGGTCGAGGCTCGAGCGGGGCGGCCCAGCACCGAAGCGCAGAGTGCGGTCAGCATCCGTGCCATCGAAGCCGATGACGCCCGCGGCGATTCCCCCGGTGGGCGGATGCGCCTCATCGAACACGGCCGGGGTTGACTCGCGGAAGCCCACGAATACGGGCACGAGGGCGATGAGCACGATGACCGCCGAGACGGCGAGAATCGCGCTCGGCCCAGCGAACGAGAGAGCAAGGCCCGACGCAAGCGGGCCGACGGCGATGCCCGCGAGTTCGGCGGCGCCGAGGCGACCGAGCAGCTCGCCACTGCGCGCGTGATCGTGACGCACGATGAGCGCGCTCGCGGCGATCACGAAGATGCCAAAGCCAAAGCCGCCGACCGCGCGGCCGATGATGAGCTGCCAGCCTTCGACCGAAATGGCGCTGAGCCCGAGCGATGCGGCCACCATGATGACGCCGATGACGGCCATGAGGCGTGCGTGGCCGCGGTCGGCAGCAGGCGCCACGAGCAGTTCGGCGATGAGGGCCGCGGCGAAGCCCGCGGCGGCAAGGTAGCCGATCTCGGCCGTGCTGACGCCGAGCGAGCCCTGCAGAGCGGGGATGAGCGGGAAGATGACGAACGAGGCCGACGAGAGCGCCACCATGGCTGCGACCACGCTCGGCACGAGAAGTCGTGCCTGTCGTTCGTGCGCGTTCATGATGGCGAGCCTCCTCGTTCAGTGTTATCCAACTGGACAACAAGGCTAGCACTCCTTGTCCGGTTGGACAATATCGCGCGCGAGCGGCATATGCTCGACCCGTGGCAGAACGCAAGAGCCCCGAGCGCAAGTCGTCAGACGAGCGCCGCGACGAGATCGTGCGCGCCACTTTGCGCCTGGTTGCGATCAAGGGTTTCGCCGGCGTCACGCTGCGTGAGGTAGCCACCGAAGTCGGCGTCGTGCACGGTCTCATTCGTCACTACTTCTCGACTCGCGATGACCTCGTGGCCGCGGCGTTCGACTTCGCCGTGACGAGCGAACTCGCGAGCGACCGCGCGATGCTCGACGGGCTCGATCCCGTTGCGGCGCTCGCCGGATGGCTCGCCTCCACTCCCGAAGACCACTACCGCGTGTGGATCGACGCGTGGAGCGAGGCGGGCCGCACGCCCGCGCTTGCCGCCGCGCTTGACCGGCATCATCGCGACTGCGAGCGCATCCTCACCACCATCATCGAACGGGTGGTGGATGCCGGGCTTGGCGCGAGCGCCAACCCCGCGGCCGACTCGCGGCTGCTCACGGCCGTCGCCGACGGCGTTGCGGTACAGCACCACGGGATCGCCGCGATCGGGGTGGCCGAGGCGAACGACATCGTGTTTGGCGTTGCCGAGCGGCAGTTGGGCTTGGCGACCGGCAGTCTGGCTCGCGCCAACCCCGTGCCCGCGCGCGGGCAGTGGGCCGAAGGCTCGGCTCTGCTCGCTCGATAGACTCAAGGGCAAGCCCTCACCATCTCTCGAAGGGACCACCCATGCCTGCCGTCGTCATCATCGGCGCCCAGTGGGGCGATGAAGGAAAAGGCAAGGCCACCGACCTGCTCGCGGGCCGCATCGACTACGTCGTCAAGTTCAACGGCGGCAACAACGCCGGCCACACGGTCGTCGTGGGCGACGAGAAGTATGCCCTGCACCTGCTGCCGAGCGGCATTCTGACCGAGGGCGTCACGCCCATCATCGCCAACGGCGTGGTCGTCGACATCGAAGTGTTGTTTGGTGAGCTCGACGCGCTGAGCGCGCGCGGCGTCGACGTGTCGCGGCTGCTCATCAGCGCCAACGCGCACGTCATCACGCACTACCACCGCACGATGGACAAGGTCACCGAGCGCTTTCTCGGCAAGCGGCAGATTGGCACGACGGGCCGCGGCATCGGGCCCGCGTACGCCGACAAGATCAACCGCGTGGGCATCCGGATGCAAGATCTGTTCGACGAGAACATCCTGCGCCAAAAGGTCGAGGGCGCCCTCAATATCAAGAATCACTTGCTCGTCAAGGTCTACAACCGTCGCGCGATCGGTGCTGACGAGGTCGTTGACGAGTTGCTGAGCTACGCCGACCGTTTGCGGCCCATGGTCGTCGACACCGCCCTCGTGCTGCACCAGGCTCTCGAGCGCGGCGAGACGGTTCTGTTCGAGGGTGGCCAGGCTACGATGCTCGACGTTGACCACGGCACCTACCCCTTCGTCACCTCGTCGAGCTCGACGGCCGGTGGCGCTTCCACGGGCTCAGGCATCGGTCCCAACCGCATTGATCGCGTCATCGGCATCGTCAAGGCCTACACGACGCGGGTCGGCGCGGGCCCCTTCCCCACCGAGCTCTTCGACGAGTCGGGCGAGTTCTTGCGCAAGACGGGCTTCGAGTTCGGCACGACGACCGGGCGCCCGCGTCGCTGCGGCTGGTACGACGCCCCTATCGCGCGCTACACCGCGCGCATCAACGGCGTCACCGACTTCGTCATGACCAAGCTCGACGTGCTGACGGGGCTCGAGAGCATCCCGGTGTGCGTTGCCTACGAGGTCGACGGCGTTCGCGTCGACGAGGTTCCCGTCTCGCAGAGCGACTTTCACCACGCGGTGCCGATCTACGAGAACTTTCCGGGATGGTCAGAAGACATCACCGGCGCGCGCACCTTCGACGCCCTGCCGAAGAACGCGCAAGACTATGTGCTCGCGATCGAGGCCATGAGTGGCGCCCGTATCTCGGCCATCGGTGTCGGCCCCGCGCGCGACGCCATCGTCGTGCGGCACGACCTGCTCGGCTGAGCGTGACCGCTCGCGACCTTCCCTACGAGGTGCTCGAGGGGCATGGGCTTCGGCTCGAGCCCTACGAGCCCGCGCACCTGCCAGGCCTGACGGCTGCGCTCGGCCGGCCCGAGGTCTTCGCGGGTGGCTGGGGCGGCGGCCCCGCGGGCGCCCGCTCGGGCACCGAGTTCGCACAGTGGCTGCCGACCTACCTGCAAATCGGGCGCGCCCACGTTTATGTCGTCACGAGCACCGTCGTCACGAGCACCGTCGTCACGGATGCTGCCCACACGGTCATCGGAACCTCCACGATCCTCGACCTCATCCCCGGCGCCGAGTCGGCCCACATCGGGTACACCGCGTACGCACCCGAGCAGTGGGGATCATCCGTCAACCCGGCGGCGAAGCTGCTGTTGCTCGGCCACCTCTTCGACCATGGTTATGGTCGGGTCAAGCTGCAGGCCGACGTGCGCAACGCCCGGTCGCGGGCGGGTATCGAGAAACTCGGGGCGCAGTTCGAGGGCATCGCGCGACGTGACGCTCAGCGGGCCGACGGCTCGTGGCGCGACGCCGCGGTGTACGCGATCACTATTGACGACTGGCCTGAGGTGCGCGCGGGTCTGCTGCGCCGCCTGACCTGACGAGTCGACCGTTCGCCCGTGTCGGGCGATACGCTCAACGCATGGATGACGCCGCCATGGTCGAGCTCACGTCGCTGCGACGTAGCATCGACAACATCGACGCCGCGCTGATTCACTTGCTCGCCGAACGCTTCAAGAGCACGCAAGCGGTCGGGCGACTCAAGGCGACGACGCAGATGCCGCCGAGCGACCCCGAGCGTGAACGCGTTCAGATCGAACGTCTGCGGGCCCTCGCCATTGAGGCGCAGCTCGACCCCGCGTTTGCCGAGAAGTGGTTCAACTTCATCGTCGCCGAGGTCATCCACCACCACGAGCAGATCGCGACCACGGGTTCGATCACCACCGATAACGAGTGAGCACCGAGCCGACCGCCCGACCGTCGGAAGCCTGGATCGCGATTCAGTTCACGCTCGCGGGCGTCATCTGGGGCGCGAGCTTCTTGTTCATTGCGCTCGCACTGGAGGGGCTCTCGCCCGCGCAAGTGGCGACCGGCCGCACGCTCTTCGGCGCGATCACGCTCGGGCTGATCGCACTCGTCACCCGCGATCGGTTGCCGCGATCGAAGCGCGTGTGGGCGCACTTGGCGTTGCTCTCGGTGACGTTCGCGGTCATCCCGTATCAACTCTTCGCCTGGGCGCAGCAGTATGTCGCCTCGGGCGTCGCGAGCATCTTCAACGCCACGACGCCGATTATGACGGCGCTCATCGCGGGGCTCGCGTTTCGCATCGAGAAGCTCACGCGCGAACAAGTGCTCGGCATCGTCGTGGGCATCATCGGCGTCGTCGTGATCGTCGGGCCCTGGCAGGGCATTGAGCCGGGAACCGGCGGCATCGCGCCCTACGTCGCTCTGCTCGGCGCGACCGCTTGCTATGGGTTCAGCCTTTCGTACATGCGCCGCTTCTTGAGCAACAGTGGCGTCAGCGCGATCGTGTTCAGCTTCGTCATGATCGGCCTCGCGGCGGTGTGGATGCTGCTGCTGACGCCCGTCATCGGCGCCCAGCCCATGACCCTCACGCCGACGGTGCTCATCGCCATCGTGTTGCTCGGAGCCCTCGGTACGGGCCTCGCCTACGCATGGAACCAGAACGTCGTGCGCGCGTGGGGACCAACGCGCGCCGCGACAGTTACCTACATCTCGCCGCCCGTCGGCGTCTTGCTGGGTGTGCTCATCCTGGGTGAGACCCTTGTCTGGAACGAACCCGTGGGCGCCGTGCTCGTTATCCTCGGCGTGTTGCTCGCGCAGCGGCGGTTGCGGCTGCCGAGTCGTCGCCCGGGTTCGACAGAACCGACCGTGACACCAGATGGTGCGTGACCTCGAGCACGACTGAGCCCATGGCGCTGGCGCCGACGGCGACGAGCACGAGCTCGAGTGGCGGGGCGCCGAGTTGCAAGAAGTCGGTCACGATCGGGATGACCAGCAGTACGGGCAACCCGAGGTAGGCCCCCGCGACCACGAGACTCGTGATGAGCGTGAACGGCCGCGACAAGATCACGAGCACCCACAGCGCCGTGAGCGTGAGCGTAATGACGGCAATCGTCTGCACGATCGCGGCGTCGTAGCCGCCCAGGTAGGCGTAGGCGACGACCGAGATCAGCGTGCCACCCACGATGAGCCCCGAGGGAATGCAGAACCTCGCCGCCCGCCGCAAGAACCCCGGCCGGTAGCGCTGAATGTTCGGCAGCAGCGCGAGCACGAGGGCGGGGAGGCCGATCGTGAGGCCGTCGACGATCGACAGCTGACGCGGCAAGAACGGGAACGGCCACAGCAGTGCGCCGAAGACGACGGCAAACAGGATCGCGTAGGTCGTCTTCGAGAGAAACAGCTTGGCGAGGCGCTCGACATTCGCGATGACCTGCCGACCTTCAGCGACGATGCGCGGCAGGCGGCTGAACTGCCCGTCGAGCAGCACGAGGCGCGCGACCGCGCGGGTCGCCGCGGCCCCCGAGCCCATCGCGATGCCGAGGTCGGCGTGCTTGAGCGCGAGCGCGTCGTTCACGCCGTCGCCCGTCATGGCGACGGTGTGGCCCAGTCGCTGGAGCGACAGCACCATGGCCTTCTTCTGCTCGGGCGTGACGCGGCCAAACACGCGGTGTTCGGCCATGATCGCGTCGAGCTCGGGTTCGCTCGAGGGCAGCTCGCGCGCGTCGAACCCGGGGCCCTCATGGTGGATGCCCGCCTGACGCGCGACCGTGGCCACCGTGCGCGGGTCATCACCCGAGATGACGCACAACTCAACCTCTTGCTCGCGGAAATAGCTCAGCGTCTCGGGCGCGTCGTCGCGCACCTTCTCGCGGAACGACACGAGGGCGACTGCGCGCAGGCGCGCGGGCAGCTCGTGCTCGGGTGCCCGCCCGCCCTCAGCAGGCTCGACCGGTGGGTCGAGCACCACGTCAGTGCGAGCAAGCACGACCGTGCGCTCGCCTGCGGTGGCGCGCTCGGCGAAACGGGCGAGAGCATCCGTCGTATCGGGCACATCGGCGAGCACAATGTCGGGGGCTCCCATGACCCAGGTGCCACGGGCGGGGCCGTCGGCAAACGACACGGCACTCCACTTGCGGCGGCTCGAGAACTCGATGGCTCGCACGGGCTGTTCGATCGGCGGGGTGGTGAAGCGCTCGGCGAGGGCCCGGGCGGTGGCATTGGCGTCGCGGTCGGCGCCCATCCACGCGAGGGTGGGTTGGGCGGCGGGGTCAAGCGTGTCACCACCGAGCGCCTCGACGATGTCGAGCACCATGCGGCCCTCGGTGAGCGTGCCGGTCTTGTCGAGGCACAGCATGTCGACGCGCGCGAGGCCCTCAACAGCGGCGAGCTCTTGCACGAGCACTTCGCGCCGCGCGAGCTTGACCGCGCCGACGGCGAGGGCGACGCTCGTCATGAACACGAGGCCCTGGGGGATCATTGCGATGAGGCTCGCGGCCGAGGCCACAGTCGCTTCGCGCCAGGCGCCGGTCGCGATCGCGACCTCCCAGCCGCCGACGGCCTGCATTTGCCCGTTGACCACGATGGCGCCGACCGGCAGCAGCAGAATGGTGATCCACGTGATGATGCGGGCGATGCCGCTGCGCAACTCGCTGCGCACGAGCGAGAATTGCTTCGCCTCGGCCGTGATGCGCGCGGCATACGAGTCGGCGCCGACGCGGATGACCCGCGCAAGCCCGCTGCCCGCGACGACACTCGAGCCCGACATGAGCTCACGCCCCGCGGGCGACGCCACAGGGTCAGCCTCGCCGGTGAGCAACGACTCGTCGACGTCGAGTCCGTGCGCTTCGAGCACGACGGCGTCGGCCGTCACCTGATCACCCGCCGCGAGCACGAAGACGTCGTCGAGCACGACCTGCCCCACGGCGACTTCACTCACGACGCCATCGCGAAGTACGCGTGCCTTCGGTGCATTGAGCACCGCGAGTCGGCTCAGCGTGAGCTTGGCGCGAAACTCCTGCGCCACCCCGATCACGACGTTGGCGATGACGAAGAAGCCGAAGAGCGCGTCTTGCCAGTAGCCGAGCACGAGCAGCAGAGCGAAGCTGCCGCCCACGATGAGGTTGAAGAGCGTGAACAGGTTGGCCTGCATGATGCGCCAGAACGAACGGCCCGTATCGCTGGGCATCACGTTGGTCTGCCCGAGCTGGGTGCGCGCGCGCACCTCGTCGAGCGTCAGGCCTTCGGGGGAAGCTGCGCGCGCGGTGGTCACGAGCGCGAGCCTAGTAGGGAGGACTATGGGCGCGGCTTAGCCGCCGCGGTGCTGATGACGGCGGCGGCTTAGCCGCCGACCAACGCGCCGAAGCGCGCGGGCAGCGTGTCGCGGTGTGCGTGCCGCAACTCGGCGAGCGAGAGCGTGAAGCGGTCTTGCACCTCGAGCCCGTCGACCTCGGCGTCGGTCACGCCGATGCGCAACACGGGCACGTCGCGGCCTTCGCAGAGTCCGCGGAACTTGACGTCGTCTTCGCGGGCCACCGACACCAGCACGCGGGCTTGTGATTCGGAGAGCAGGGCGGCGAGAGCATCCACCCCGTCACGCTCCATGAGCTCGGTGAGCCAGACGCGCGCCCCGACACCGAAGCGCTGAACACCCTCGGCGAGAGTCGCGAGCAGGCCGCCCTCTGAGAGGTCGTGCGCCGAGGTGACGAGCGCCTCTTCGGCCGCGGCGGCCATGAGCCCCGCGAGGTTCTTCTCGGCCGAAAGGTCAACGCGCGGCGGCAGGCCACCGAGGTGGTTGTGCACGACGTCGGCCCACTCCGATCCGTCGAGCTCGTCGCGCGTGAGGCCCAGCAGGTAGAGGTTCTCTCCGTCGTCTTGCCAGCCCGCGGGCAGGCGGCGGTCGACGTGGTCGATGACGCCCAGTACCGCGACGACAGGCGTGGGGTGAATGGGAACGTCGCCGGTCTGGTTGTAGAACGAGACGTTGCCGCCGGTGACCGGGATGCCCAACTCAAGACACGCGTCGGCCAAGCCCGTCACGGCCCGCTCGAACTGCCACATGACGTCGGGGTTCTCGGGGCTGCCGAAGTTGAGGCAGTCGCTCACGGCGCGCGGTGCCGCACCCGTGGTCGCAACGTTGCGGTAGGCCTCGGCGAGCGCGAGCTGGGCGCCCACGTAGGGGTCGAGCTGGCAGTAGCGGCCGTTGGCGTCGGTCGCGAGCGCGACACCGAGGCCACTTACCTCGTCGACGCGGATCATGCCGGCATCGTCGGGCGTCGCGAGCGCGGTGTTGCCGCCCACGTAGTAGTCGTACTGGTCGGTGATCCAGCTCGTGTCGGCGAGGTTCGGGCCGCCGAGCACCCGCAGCGCGTGCGCGCGCAGTTCGGCGTCGTCGGCCGGCCGGGCAAGCCGCGCGCTACCGTCGGCCTGCAGGGCGTCGAGCCACGCGGGGCGAGCGAAGGGCCGGTGGTACACGGGGCTGTCGATCGCGACCGTGCGCGGGTCAACATCAACGATCATTTCGCCCTGCCAGTGGATGATCAACCGACCCGTGTCGGTCACTTCACCCAGCACACTCGTCTCGACATCCCACTTCGCCGTGACGGCGAGGAAGGCCTCGAGCTTGCTCGGCTCGACGATCGCCATCATGCGCTCTTGGCTCTCGCTCATCAGAATCTCTTCGGCCGTCAGCGAGGGGTCGCGCAGCAGAACCTGGTCGAGGTCGACGACCATGCCGCCATCGCCGTTGCTCGCGAGCTCGCTCGTGGCACACGAGATGCCCGCGGCGCCGAGGTCTTGGATGCCCTTGACGAGGTCACCCGCGAACAGCTCGAGGCAGCACTCAATGAGCACCTTCTCGGCGAACGGGTCGCCGACTTGCACCGCCGGCCGCTTCGTCGGCCCGCCCTCGCTGAACGTGTCGCTCGCGAGAATGGATGCTCCGCCGATGCCGTCGCCGCCCGTGCGCGCGCCGAACAGCACGACCTTGTTGCCGACTCCGCGCGCGTTGGCGAGGTGCAGATCCTCATGCCGCAGCACGCCCACGGCGAGCGCGTTGACAAGCGGATTGGCTTGATACACGGCGTCGAAGACGGTCTCGCCACCGATGTTGGGCAACCCCAGGCAGTTGCCGTAGTGGCTGATGCCGCTCACGACGCCCGGAACGACGCGCGCCGTGTCGGCGTGGTCGATGGCACCGAACCGGAGGGCATCCATGACCGCGACCGGCCGCGCGCCCATCGAGATGATGTCGCGCACAATGCCGCCGACGCCCGTGGCCGCGCCCTGGAAAGGCTCGATGTAACTCGGGTGGTTGTGGCTCTCGATCTTGAAGGTGACGGCCCAGCCTTCGCCGATGTCGACGACACCCGCGTTCTCGCCCATGCCCACCATGAGGTGCTCGCGCATCTCGTCGGTGACCTTCTGGCCAAACTGCTTGAGGTGCACCTTGCTCGACTTGTACGAGCAGTGCTCGCTCCACATGACCGAGTACATCGCGAGCTCACCGCTCGTGGGGCGGCGGCCGAGCAGGGCCTTGATGGCCTCGTACTCATCGGCCTTGAGCCCGAGGGCCTCGAACGGCTGCACCTTCTCGGGGGTGGCGGCGGCATTCGCCACGGTGTCAGGAGCGGGAATCTGCGCGGGGCTCGTCACACCCTTCAGCCTACCGGCGGCCTAGGCTGGTGCTGTCGCCCCCTCATCGGCGTCAGCCACCCCAGGAGCCCCGCATGAACGCCCGATTCATTTGGATGTACGCCGGCATCGGCGTGCTCGTCTTTCTCGGTGCGATGTTTCTGGGCATCGCGCTGAACCAGTGAACGCGAGAGGCTTAGCGCATGACCTCCGCGCACCCCCTGGCATTCGTCGACTTCGTCGATGCGGCGGGCGTGCCTGAGCGGGGGTGGGGGTTCTTGCTCGTGCTGATGGTGCTGACGCTAGCGGCGGCCGTCGCCGTGCTCGTGCTCATCGAATTGCTGGTGCGTGTCATCGCTTTGAAGCAAGCCTGGGTCGCCGTACTTCTGCGTCACACACGCCCGGCGCTGCGATTGCTACTCGTGGGCGTCGCAGTGTGGACCTCGGTGAGCTTGGCAGCGCCCGAGTCACGGTTCTCTGAGGTGATTGACCGAGTGCTCACGGTGAGCGTGATTGGACTCTTCGCGTGGCTGCTCGTCGAGGTGATCGACTTCGCGTTTGACGGTGCTCTGGCGCGTTTTCCCATCGGTGCCGATGCCACGCGCGCTGCCCGCCGCGCTCACACCCAACTGACTTTCCTCAAACGCCTTGCGACGGTGACGATCATCGTGGTCGGTGTCAGCGCCGCTCTCCTGACCTTCCCGCAAATGCAAGCCCTCGGTGCGACCCTGCTGGCCTCGGCTGGCCTCGCGGGCATCGTCGCCGGCCTCGCCGCTCAATCGACGCTCGGCAACGTTTTCGCGGGCGTGCAGATCGCGTTTAGTGACGCCATTCGGGTCGACGACATCGTCATCGTCGAAGGCGAGTGGGGCCGCATCGAAGAGATCACCCTCACCTACGTGGTCGTGCGCATTTGGGATGACCGGCGCCTCGTCGTGCCGTCGACCCACTTCACCAGCACTCCCTTCGAGAACTGGACCCGCACGGGGAGCGAACTGCTTGGCTCGGTCGAACTCGACCTTGACTGGCGCGTGAGCCCTGCCGCGATGCGCGAGCGGCTCGCCGTCGTGCTCGACGGCACCGCGCTTTGGGATCGTCGCGTCTCGGTGCTGCAGGTTTCTGCGGCGACCGACGGCTTCGTGCGCGTGCGCATTCTCGTGAGCGCGGCCGACGCCGGGTCGCTCTTCGACCTGCGCAACTACGTGCGCGAGCAACTCGTCGAGTGGGTGCAGCTCGAGAGCCCCGGAGCTATGCCGCGAACCCGCGTGCTCATGGTCGACGCAACGTCACCTGACGACACGGCGCCGGCCGTTGACCCCGCCGACCAATCCGCGAAGCGGCAACTGTTCAGCGGCACGCCCGAAGCCCACCAGCGGGCGGAGCAGATGCTCGCACCGTCGGCTGATCCGAATGCGCCGAGCCGCGTAGGCCCAGTTACCGATTAAGCCTTCGGTACCGGCGGGCCCAGGATCAGCAGCACGGTGAAGAGCGCCACGACCGCGAGCAGAATCAGGGTCGCCAGCAGGTATGGGTGGTTGAGCATCCACCGCACCAAGCGGTCGAACCAGCGCTGATCACGCGGGTCGTCCGTCGCCTCGCGGCGCCAGTCGCCCTCGAGCTTGCCCGTGCGGTGAGCCCACAGGTCAAACGGGATGGTCGCGTAGGGCACGATCGCCGTGACCACCGCGAGCAGGCCGAGGCCGACGCTCCAGCGTTGGTTGATGGCCGTCAGTATCGCCGTGGCACCGTAGGTGAGGAACACGAAACCGTGGATGCTGCCGCCGATGGTCACCGCGGGGCCGACGTTCTCCTCACCGACCATGGCACGGAAAACGAGCGCACTAATGAGGAGAGTCCACGTGATCGCCTCGGCGATCGCGACGATGCGATAGAGCTTCTTCGGGGTCAGGCGTACGGCCTGGGGGGTCTCAACGGTCACGGAACTAGCTCAGCACGCTCTGCTTAAGCACCGATGTGAAGAAGGTGAGGCCGTCAATACCCGAGCGCATGGCGGCGGGAGTGTTGGGGCCGAATCCCGGCTCGACGGCGTGCTCGGGGTGGGGCATGAGGCCCACGACGTTGCCGCGCTCGTTGCGCAGGCCCGCGATGTCGCGCAGCGAGCCGTTGGGGTTCACGTCGAGGTATCGGAAGGCCACGAGGCCCTCGCCTTCGAGGCGGTCGAGCGTGGCCTCGTCAGCGATGAAGCCGCCCTCGCCGTTCTTAAGCGGGATGGTGATTTCTTGGCCGAGCTCGAAACCGCTCGTCCACACGCTGTCGGCGCTTTCGACGCGCAACCGCTGGTCGCGGCGGATGAAGTCACCGTGGTCGTTGCGAATCAAGCCGCCGGGCAGCAGGTGCGCTTCGACGAGAATCTGGAAGCCGTTGCAGATGCCGAGCACGGGTATCCCGCTGTTCGCCGCATCGATCACTTCGGCCATGATCGGCGAGCGCGCCGCGATGGCCCCACAGCGCAAGTAGTCGCCGTAGCTGAAGCCACCGGGCAGCACGATCGCGTCGACCCCCATGAGGTCGTGCGTGCCGTGCCAGAGGGCAACGGGCTCGGCGCCCGCGAGACGGATCGCGCGCTGGGCGTCGCGGTCGTCGAGCGAGCCCGGAAAGGTGACGACGCCGATGCGCACTAGCGGGTCTCTCCGGCGAGGCCGGCGCCCGAGTCGGCGACGTGCACGCTGATGACGTCTTCGATGACGCCGTTGCTGAGCATGTCGGCCGCGAGTTGCTGCGCGGTTTCGAGCAGGGCTGCGTCGACCTCGCCGTCGACGTGCAGTTCGAAACGCTTGCCGATGCGCACATCGCGGATTCTCTCGTGGCCGAGGCGGTGGAGTGCCCCCGCAACGGCCTTGCCGGCCGGGTCGAGCAATTCAGCCTTCGGCATGACCTCGACGACGATGGTGGGCACAGTGGACTCCCCGGGGGTGGCTCGGCGGGTGGATACGCCCAGTCTACCGAGCGCCCAGCAGGTGGTCGGCGTGGGTGAGCGTCGGCGCGATCAGGGCGGCGTTGGCCTCGTCGGGGCCGAGCGCCCAGGCGCGCGCGGCGTCCGGTGACTTGCCGAAAGCGATGTGGCGGGCAATGAGCCGCTCGCGGCGGGTGGCTTCGTCGAGCACCAGGCCCACCGTTACATCGAGCAGCGGGGCAACCCGCTGCCAGCCGCCCGAGTCGAGCAGCAGGTAGTTGCCCTCGACGATGATGCACCGCAGGTCAGGCGTGAACGCGAGCTCGTCAGGCGCGGGCTCTTCGATCGCGCGGTCGAAGCCGGGGGCGAACACGGTGGTCGCCGCCGAGCTCAGCGACGCGAGCAGGGCGACGAAGGCGTCGACATCGAAGGTGTCGGGCGCACCCATGCGCTCGCGGCGCCCGAGCGACACGAGCTGGGCCTGCGGAAAGTGGAATCCGTCCATCGGCAGCACGCTCGATCCGGGTAGGAGAGCGGCGAGCTCGGCGGCCGCGGTCGACTTGCCGGCACCGGGCGATCCGGCCAGGCCTACGAGCAGCGGGCCGGATGCGGAGCGCGCGGCGAGCATCCCCTCAAGAATCGCGGCGAGGGCGGGTAGGTCGATCGGCACGCGGCCCGTGTCGTGGCCGGCCGCGCTGCTCAGCCTGTCGTGGCTCACGCCGGGATCTGCGCGGCGATGCCGTGCGTCACCGCGTCGTCGACGATGAACTCGGCCCACTCGCGGCAGCCGTGCGCGCTCGGGTGAAAGTCGTCCGTCGCGAAGTGGTCGGCAGCGTAGGGCGGCAGCGGCGGCGTCATGTGTGCGCGGGGAAAGTGTTCAAGAGCGCGGCGGGCGCTTACTTCGAGCGATTGCGCGTGCAGGTACAGCGTGCCGCGCAGGGGTTCGGGCAACAGGCCGAAGCGGTGGAAGGCGGGCAGAGCGCTCATCAGCACGACTGCGCTGGGGTGCCGTGCCGCAATCGCCCGCACGATGCGCTTGATGTCGCGCCGGAAGGCCCAGTACGGGCGCACTTGCATCGTGTCGTTCGCGCCGAGACTGATGACGACGAGGTCAGTGGGTTCGGAGATCGCCTCATCGAGGAAGTCGCGAATCACGTCTTTCGCCGTCGCACCATTGCGCCCACGCGCACGCCAGCGCACGGGGCGCCCCGTGTGGGCTGTGAGCTCGGCCGCCACACAGCCCGCCAACGCCTCTTCGGCGGTGTCAACGCCGACGCCCACGGCCATCGAGTCGCCGAGCACCAGCAGCCGGATGGGGTTGTCGCCCCCGCCACCCTCCCAGGGTTTCGGCGGCTCGGGTAGGAGCGGCACGACGCGGCGCAGCCGCACGGTCTGCGGCACCAAGATGGGCGCGAGGGCCAGAATGACGGCTCGGCTGAGGCGTCGGCCGCGCAACGGGCGGGGGCTCGAGGTCATGGCCGCGAGTCTAGGCCGGTGGGCTCGATCAGGGGTGGTCGGTCAGGGGTGCTCGAGCAGCTGGCCGAACCCAACGCTCCACGCGTCGTCGACGGCGAAGTTGGCCCAGTCTGTGTAGCCGATCGCGCTCGGGTGAAACTCATCGCTCGCGAAGAAGCCTTCGGTGTAGGGCGGTGGCGGGGGCGACATGTGGGCGCGCGGCGCGGCCCCGACGAGCTGTCGCGCCTCTTTCTCGAGTGCTTGCGAGTGTCGATACAGGCTGCGACGCAACGGTTCGGGCAGCAACTGAAAGCGGAAGAACGCGGGCAGCGATGACATGAGCAGAGTGGCTTCGGGATGCGCGGCAAAGGTGCGCTCGAGAATGCGCCGAATGTCGCGGCGGAACGCATTGGCCGACCGCAGCGCGAGCGCATCGTTGGCGCCCACCGTGAGAAACACGAGGTCGGTGGGCCCGTGCAGTGCGGGCGTGAGGTACTGCCGCACCAGGTCGCTGGCGGTGGCCCCGTTGCGCCCCGCCGCGCGCCAGTGCACCGTGCGTCCCGTGCGGGCGGCGAGCGCTTCGGCCAGTCGCCCGCCGAGCCCGAGGTCGGCGTGATCCACGCCGACGCCCGCGGCCGTCGAGTCGCCGATCACGAGCAGGTGCAGGGGGCGGGATGCTCCGCCCGCGTCACCCGACCCGCCGCCGTCGACGCGGCCCTCCCACGGCAGTGGCGCATCCAGAAGCCGCGGTGTCTCACGCCGCAACCGGCGCCCCTGCGAGAGCAACACGGGCCCTTGCGCGGCAGCGATCGCGCGGCTCAGCCGCAGTCGGCGCGGCGGTCGAAACTCAGTCACCTGCGCGAGTCTAGAAGTGCCCGGTGCGCAAAGGGTGAACGACTACGCCCCCGCTGGCGTCAGCCGCAGCAGTGTGCCCCACGGGTCGTCGAGCTCGAGGGTGCGGCCGTCATTGCGCGCGTGAAGGCCGTGGTGCTGCAGGCGCTCAGCGGTGGCGCCGAGCTCGTCGGCGTTTGGCAGCACGAGGTCGACCTGGCCGAGGCCCAGGGCGGGCATCCGTCGACCGGCGCCGCTGCTGCGCCACACGTTCATGGCCATGTGGTGGTGATAGCCGCCCGCGCTCACGAAGATGGCTTGCCCGGCGAACGCGGTCGTCAGGTCAAAGCCGAGCTGGTCAACATAGAAATGTTGCGCGGTCGCGACGTCGCCGACGCTCAAGTGCACGTGGCCGATGACGGCGGGCGCCGAGCCGTGTGCTGCGAGGGCTTCGTCGGTGAGGTGCTCGCGCAAAAAGCCGTTGGGGTCGAGGAACAGCGTGGCCATCTCGACCGAGCCGTGCACCCACGACCACTGGGTGCGATCGCGATCCCAATAGAGCTCGACGCCGTTGCCCTCCGGGTCGTCGAAGTAGAACGCCTGACTCACGAGGTGGTCGCTCGAGCCCGTAAACCGTTGCGGGTACGACGTCGCCACCGTGTAGACCGCGGCCGCGAGCGCGGCTTGCGTCTCGAACAAGATCGCCGTGTGGAAGAGCCCCGCTTCGCGCGGACCGGCGTGCTTGAGCTCGGGGCTGTGCCGCACAATCACGAGGGGCACGGATGCGGTGCCGAGGTCACCCGCTCGCCCCAGCGTCACGACCGGCCCCGCGGCGTCGAGCACACTCAAGCCCACGGCGTCGCGGTAGTACGCCGTCATGCCGTCAAGGTCGGCGACATCGAGGGTGACCGCCCCCATCGAGGTGTCGGCCGCTAGTCGGGTGGATTCCGTCATGCCCGAGTCAACCCGCGCGGGCCGTGGGTCATTCCGCGGCTACCAACAGAGCCGCGGGTTAGGCGCAGAGCCGCTCGATGAGTTCGCGATACCGCGCGGCCGTGCGCTCGACGATCTCGTCGGGCAGGGCCGGGGGCTCGCCGTGCTTGTCCCAGTTCGCGGCGAGCCAGTTGCGCACGATCTGCTTGTCGAAGCTATCGAGCCGGGAGGCGCCGCCCGCGGCGTAGAGCTGCGCATCCCAAAAACGAGAGCTGTCGGAGGTCAACACTTCATCGGCGAGAGTCAGCTCACCCGTGGCGGGGTCGGTGCCGAACTCGAACTTCGTGTCGGCAAGAATGACGCCGCGCGAGAGCGCGATGGACGAGGCAGCCGCGAAGATCGCGAGCGACGCATCTCGCAGCGCCGTGGCGACAGAAGCACCGACCAGCTCGACCGAGCGCTCGAACGTGATGTTCTCGTCGTGTTCGCCCATCGGAGCCTTGAAGGCCGGCGTATAGAGCGGCTCGGGCAGGCGGTCGCCGTCGTTGAGGCCGGCGGGCAGCGGAATGCCACACACGGTGCCCGACTCGCGGTACTCGGCCCAGCCCGAGCCCGTGAGGTAGCCGCGCACGACGCACTCGATGGGGTGCATGTCGAGGCGCTTGACGAGCATGGCGCGGTCGGCGAGCTCGGCCGGCACCGCAGGGCCCTCGGCCGCGAGGTGGTTCGGCTGGTCGAGCCGCGCGAACCACCAGCGCGTGAGCGACGTTAGCAGCGCGCCCTTGCCGGGGATGCCGGGCTCGAGCACGTGGTCAAAAGCACTGACCCGATCACTCGCGACGACGAGCATGAGAGTCGGATGCTCGGCGTGCTCGTAGAGGTCGCGCACCTTGCCCGAATAGACGTGGGTCCAGCCGAGCAGGGCGCCAGCATCCGTCATCAGACGACTCGCGCGGCGATGTCGGTGCGGTACTGACCGCCCTCGAGCCCGATGTGGCCCATGGCCTCGTAGGCGCGGGCACGGGCTTGGGCGAAGTCGGCCCCGGTTGCGACGACGCTCAACACGCGACCGCCCGTGGAGCAGAAACCGTCGGCGGTGCGCGCCGTGGCGGCGTGGGCGATCGTGACGCCCTCGACCGCGGCGGCGTCGTCGAGCCCCGTGATCGGGCGATTCGGCGCCGAGGTCACGGGGTAGCCCTCGCTCGCGAGAACCACCGTGACGGCAACCTCGTCGCTGAATTCGGGGTACGCGCGGCCGGCAAGCTGGCCGGTGCTCGCGGCAAACAGCAGCTCGCTCAAGGGGGTGACGAGGCGCGGCAGCACCACTTGCGTCTCGGGGTCGCCGAAACGCGCGTTGAACTCGATGACGCGGATGCCCTGCTCGGTGACGATGAGACCGCAGTAGAGCAGCCCGATGAACGGAGTCTGCTCGGCCGCCAGTTGCCGCACCGTCGGCTCGGCGACCGTGCGAATGACCTCGTCGACAAAGCCGTCGGGCGCCCACGGCAGCGGCGAATACGCGCCCATGCCGCCCGTGTTCGGGCCGGTGTCGCCGTTGCCGATGCGTTTGTAGTCCTGCGCGGGGCTGAGCGGCACCACGGTGTGGCCGTCGCTCAGCATGAAGAGGCTGACTTCTTGTCCGGCCAGGAACTCTTCGACGAGCACACCGCCCTGCTGCAGGTAGTGAGCGGCGTGCGCCACGGCGGCGGCGCGGTCATCGGTAACGATGACGCCCTTGCCTGCGGCGAGGCCGTCGGCCTTGACGACGTAGGGCGCGCCGAGCTCGTCGATCGCGGCTTCGGCCTCGGCGAGCGTGCCGGCGCGAATGGCGCGACCGGTCGGAACCCCGGCCTCATCCATGATGCGCTTCGCGAAGGTCTTCGAGCCCTCGAGCTGCGCGGCGGCGGCGCCCGGGCCGAAGACGGCGATGCCGCGGCGGCGCACCGCGTCGGCCACGCCCGCCACGAGCGGAGCCTCGGGGCCGATGATGACGAGCTCAATGTCGTTGTCGACCGCGTAGTCGGCGACCACGTCGCCGCGCGTCGGGTCGAGGGCCACGGTCGGCGCGACGGTGGCGATACCCGCGTTGCCGGGGGCCGCGGTGATCTCGTGGGCCACCTCTTCGCGCAACAGGGCGGTGATGATGGCGTGCTCACGTGCGCCCGAACCGATGACGAGAATTCTCACGCGGTCAGCCTACCGAGGGCCGATACCCTCGCTGCATGGCTCGGGCACGCATCGACGACACCCTGGGGCGGGATGCTGTGCGTGCCGTGCTCGACGGCATCGCCGAGCGCCCCGACCTCGCGATGGCTGTGCGCTACCTGCTGCAGGCGCTCGCCGAGGCCAGCCCAGGCCGCAGTGTCGAGGTGCGCGTGCCGCCGTTCGGCGCCGTGCAGGCGGTCGAGGGCCCGCGCCATACGCGCGGCACGCCCCCGAACGTGGTCGAGCTCGACGCCGAAACCTTTGTCGCGATTGCGACGGGGTCAGTTGCCTGGGGCGAGGCGGCGTCGGCGGGGCGGGTGCACGCATCCGGAGCCCGCTCTGATCTCTCGGCCCTGTTCCCGCTGGCGTATTGACGGCTCTTCTCAGTCGGGTGCGGGAGAATGACCGCGTGAGCACCCCCGCAGAACCCACGCCCGACCACACGACAGTTCAGGTGCGTCGCGCGCCTAAGATTCCGGCGTTCATGGCCGTCGGTGGGCTGCTCGGTCTTCTCTTCGTGCTCATCATCACGCCGCTGTTTCCGGCTGACCCGCTCGTCGGGTTGCCCGCGATCATCGGCTACTTCTCGATCTTCGGAATCACCGGCGGCGTGCTGATCGGGGCCGTCATCGGCATCGTGCTCGACCGCCGCTCACAGAAGCGCGTGCGCACGGTGCAGGCCGAGCGTCAGGTCGTCGATGCGGCGCCCGACAGTGCCGCGCCCGACGGCGAGCGAGAGAGCGACGCGAGCTAGCTCAGCTGGTTCTGCTCGACCCAGCGCAAGTACTCGGGGCTCACAGTGCCGGTGACGTAGTCGCCCGTGAAGCAGCTCATCTCAAGCGACTCGATGTCGCTGCCTTCGAGAATGGCGGCCTGCATGTCGGCGACCTCTTGGTAGATCAGGTAGTCGCTGCCGAGTTCGGTGTTGATCTCGGGAATCTTGCGGCCGTGCGCGATGAGCTCGCGCCGCGTCGGCATGTTGATGCCGTACACGTGCGGGTAGCGCACGGGAGGCGCGGCCGAGGTGAACGTGACCTTGTTGGCGCCGGCAGCGCGAGCCATTTCGACGATCTCTTTCGAGGTCGTGCCGCGCACGATCGAGTCATCGACGATGAGGATGTTCTTGCCCGCGAACTCGCTCGACATCGCGTTGAGCTTCTGCTTGACGCTCTTCTTGCGCTCGGCCTGCCCGGGCATGATGAAGGTGCGGCCCACGTAACGGTTCTTGTAAAAGCCTTCGCGGTATTCAATGCCGAGCTTTTGCGCCACCTGCATGGCGGCGGGCCGTGACGAGTCGGGAATCGGCATGACGACGTCGATGTCGCCCATCGGCGTGTACTGGGCGATCGTGTCGGCGAGTCGATCGCCGAGACGCAGTCGGGCCTCGTAGACCGAAATGCCGTTCATGATCGAGTCGGGTCGAGCGAGGTAGACGTATTCGAACGAGCAAGGAATCAGTCGCGGGTTCGCCGCGCACTGCTTCGACACCATCTCGCCCGAAGCAGAGATGAACACAGCCTCGCCGGGCGCCACATCGCGCACGATCTCGTAGCCGGCCGCTTCGAGAACGAGAGACTCGCTCGCCACGACCCACTCGTCGCCCGTCAGGCCCGTGGTACGACGGCCAAGCACGAGCGGGCGAATGCCGAAGGGGTCGCGGAACGCGAGCAGGCCGTGACCGGCGATGAGCGCGATGGCTGCGTATGAGCCTTCGACCCGCTCGTGCAGCCGGCTGATCGCGGCGAAGACCTGGTCAGGGTCAAGATCGTCGCCGGTTACTTGCGCCTGCAGCTCGTGCGCCAGCACGTTGACGAGCAGCTCGGTGTCACTGTTGGTGTTGAGGTGGCGACGATCGACGTCGAACAGTTCAGCGGTGAGCTCGCGCGTGTTCGTGAGGTTGCCGTTGTGCACGAGGATGATGCCGTAGGGCGCGTTCACATAGAACGGCTGCGCCTCTTCTTCGCTGGATGCTGACCCTCGAGTGGCATACCGAACGTGCCCCAGGCCCATAGTGCCCAGCAGGCTGCGCATGTCGCGCGTGCGGTAGGCCTCGCGCACCTGCCCCTTGGCCTTGGCCATGTGCAGCACGCGTCCCTCAGCGGTCGCGATGCCGGTGGAGTCTTGCCCGCGGTGCTGCAGCAGCGCCAAGGCGTCGTAGACCTGCTGATTGACCGGACTCGACGAGACGATGCCGACAATGCCGCACATGCGGAAGGTGCTCCAGACCGTAAGGTTGACGGTGACGCAGGCCAGTCTGTCAGACCGCGGAACGGATGAACGAATGACGAATTCCTACGCCGCAGCCGGAGTCGATACCGCCGCGGGTGACCGGGCGGTCGAGCTGATGAAGGCCTCGGTCGGGGCGACCCACGGGCCTGAGGTGCTCGGCGGTGTCGGCGGCTTCGCCGGCCTCTTCGACGCGAGCGCGTTGCTGGGCTATCGACGCCCGCTGTTGGCAACGAGCACGGACGGGGTCGGCACGAAGGTCGCGATTGCGCAGGCCCTCGACATCCACGACACGATCGGTCAAGACCTCGTGGCGATGGTTGTTGACGACATCGTCGTGGTCGGCGCCAAGCCGCTCTTCATGACCGACTACATCGCGTGCGGCAAGGTTCACCCGCAGCGCATTGCCGACATCGTGCGTGGCATCGCCGAGGCCTGCGCCGCCACCGGCACCGCGCTCGTCGGCGGCGAGACCGCCGAACACCCGGGCTTGCTCGGCCCTGACGATTACGACGTGGCGGGCGCCGCCGTGGGTGTGGTCGAGGCCGACGAGGTGCTCGGGCCCGAGCGCGTGCACAATGGCGACGTTGTCGTGGCGATGGCGTCGAGCGGCCTGCACTCGAACGGCTTTTCGCTCGTGCGGCACATCCTCGCCGAGAACAAGATCGGCTATCACGATGAACTGCCCGAGTTCGGCGGCGTCGTCGGTCAGACATTGCTCACCCCGACCGCGCTCTATACCGCGCCCCTGCTCGACGTGCTCGCCGAGCTGCCGGGCGCCATCCACGCCCTGAGCCACGTCACGGGCGGCGGCATCGCCGCCAACCTCGCGCGCGTGTTGCCCGTCGGCAGCTGGGTCGAAGTCGATCGCGGCTCGTGGAGCCCGCCCGCGGTCTTCCGCGTGCTCGTCGACCTCGCGGGTGACAGCCTCGAATCAACCGAGGGCACATGGAACCTCGGGCTCGGGATGCTCGCCGTGGTTGCTCACGACACCGCGAGTTCGGTCATCCGCGCGCTCGAGAGTCGCGGCGTTCCCGCGTGGGTCGTCGGCCGCGTTTCCACGGCTCCCCACGACCTCGCGGGCTTCGAGCAGGGCGCCAAGGGCGTCAACGGTGGCGCCGTCAGGCTCGTCGGCACGTACTCCGACTAGTTCGAAGGTGGCGGGCAGCCCGCGACGGCCTGCGGGGAGGACAGCACGTGTGGATCAAGAAATCCGGAGTGATGGGCCTTGTCGCCCTCCCGCCCGAGTCGCCGAGTCGCATTGCGCTTGGTTCAGTCGAGGCATGGATAAAGTCGATGCGCGACCATGAAGCGCGGATGCTCGATGAATTACTCGACGCGGCGTGGGAGCGTTTCGGAGCGGAGTTCGATGAGCGAGCACCTGCATACACCGCCGAAGAGGAAGCTTTCGCAGAAGTTCCGCTTCCAGTAGCGGTAGCTGAGTCAATCGACGTTGGCGAGCTCAGCGCAGACGAGCTCGCCGCCGAAATTGAGAAGGTTGATTTTCGATGGCGCCTGGACGTGATCGGCGCCCTGCAACAGATGCTCGCAGAGCGACGGTGAGGCCTAGGTTGCCTCAGCGGTTGTCGACGTTGCGATCTTCTTCGAGCGCCGCCGTCAGACTTGGCCCCTCGACGGGATAAGGCAGATCTTCCAGTGATCGCGTCGGGAGTGCCACACGGCCCTCCGCGATCATTTTCTGCAAAGGCGAAAGGCCCGTTGCCGGGAGTGAGTCCTCGTTGGTCAACGGATCACTTCCATGCCGAGTATTCGCCTACGCGGTCTGAGCCGCGGGCTTCTCGTCGTCGTCGTCCTCAAAGTCGACGTCTTCGTCGTCGACCAGGTCGGCCCACTTGTCGACGTACTCGTTCTCGTGCGCGGCTGCCGCCAGTTCGCGTTCGAGCGCAGTGAGGTTGGTGTCGGGAGTGAAGTACTTCAACTCGCGCGCCACCTTGGTGTGCTTTGCCTTCTGTCGGCCGCGCCCCATGCGTGACCCCCTCACAGTGTGTTGTCGGGTGAGCTAGGGAGAACCCCAGAATGCCGAGTCGAGACGGGAGAAAAACTGTGCGGAAGTTTAGCACGCACCCTCGCGTCGCCGACCCGGAGAACGTGCCGCAGCATCCCTGCACCCGGTACCCTAGGGCGGGTGACGCAACCCGACCTGACCACCTCGTGTGTGGTCATCGGAGCGGGTCAAGCCGGGCTCTCGGTGGCCTACTACCTCAAGCGGCTCGGGCTTGAGGCGGGGCAAGAATTTGTGGTGCTCGACCGCGGGCCGGTCACCGGCGGCGCATGGCAATTCCGCTGGGAAGCCCTGCGACTGGGGTCTGCGCACCGGGTCAACGACCTGCCGGGCATGGACGACCTGGGCTTGAGCTTCACGACGGCCGACCACCACGCTCCGGCCCGCGATGTGGTGGTCGACTACTACCGCCAATACGAAGAGCACTTCGGCCTGCAGGTGGTGCGGCCCGCTGCCGTGACGCAAGTCGAAGACCTCGGTGGCGAACTTCTCGTGAGCTTGACGACCGACAACGGGCCGCTCGAACTGGGTGCTTCGACGATCGTGAACGCCACCGGCACGTGGGGCTCGCCCTTCGTGCCGTGGTATCCGGGCCGCGACACGTTTACCGGCCGCCAAGTACACACGGGCGATTACGTGGCTGCCGAAGAGTTCGCCGGGCAAAACGTGCTGGTGGTGGGTGCCGGCACAAGCGCCATTGGCTTCATTCTTGAGCTCGAGGGCATCGCGGCGACCGTCACGTGGGCCACCCGTCGGCCGCCGGAGTTTATCGACGAGGTTGACCTCAACCTCGAAGCGCGCGAGAAGGCCGTGGCCGAGCAAGACGCGGCCGCCCGTGCGGGCCGCGCCCTGCCCAGCATCGTCTCCGGCACGGGTGTGCCGCGCACGCGTCGCATCCAGGCAGCGCTGGACCGCGGTGTGCTCGACTTTCGACCCATGTTCGATCGCATCGCGGGCAACTCTGTGTCGTGGAACGACGGAACGCGCCTGCCCGCCGACGCCATCATTTGGGCCACCGGTTTTCGCCCCGAGCTGCGCCACTTGGCCTCACTCAAGCTGCGCGAGAAAGAGGGTGGCGTGTCGGTCGACAGTTACCGGTCTGGACGCGACCCGCGCGTGTTTTTTGCGGGCTACGGCCCGGCTGCCTCGACGATCGGCGCTAACCGTGCCGGCCGCAACATTGCGCGGCAGGTTGTGGCACAACTCAGCAAGATGGGGCGCTAAGTGATTGACCCCGTATCGATTGCGATTCTCACGGGCGGCGTGCTGGTCGTGCTGCTCGTCGTGCTCGTCGTTATTGCGGCGGTGGTGCTCGTACCGGCCGTGCGGCGCTCATTCGCCGAGCGCGCGGCAGAAGAACAGCCGAACGATTCAGCGCACGACGATTCGGCGCACGACCGATCAGCGCAGCGCCTCGAGAACGACGATCGCGGCAGCCGCTGACCACGCCTGCGGGCGGCACGACGCGGGGTAGGGCACCGGGCGAGCCGAGGTGCTCGCGGGGTCGCCGCTGTGCAGCTCGGGCATGCGGAAGCCTGCCGACTCGGCTACCCGCAGTAAGCCTTCGGCGAGCGACGCGGCGGCATCCCGATGCCCCGTCTTCACGAGGCCCGCGATAGCGATGGCGGTGTCGTGCGGCCACACCGTGCCACCGTGATAGCTGAGCGGCCAATAGCCGGCCGCATCGGTCGACATCGTGCGCAGACCGTAACCCGAGTCGAGCTGCGGCGAGGCGAGGCGGGCGGCGACGAGGGCCGACTGATCGGCGTCGAGCAGACCGCTACCGAGCAGGTGCCCGAGGTTGCTCGTGACCGTGTCGACCGCGCGCTTCTGCGCGTCGAGCGCGATAGCCGGGTACGGCCCGAGCTCGCCGCAGCGCTCAGGGTCGGTGATCCAAAACGTGGCGTGAAAGCGCTCGCGCAAGGTCTGTGCCCATGCGCGCCACTCGCTCGCACCCTCGAGGTCGAAGGCTTCGAGTAGGGCAGCCCCGCCCATCGCCGCCTCGAACGCGTAGGCCTGCACTTCGCACAGCGCGATCGGCCCTTCGGCGAGGGATCCGTCGCGCCACTGCACGCTGTCACCCGAGTCTTTCCAGCCCTGGTTGGCGAGGCCCTGCCCGCTGCGGTCGATGTATTCGAGCAGTCCGTCACCGTCGGCGTCACCGTGGTCGCGCATCCAGCCGAGTGCCGCTTGCAGCGCGGGCAAGAGGTCGCGCACGTCGGCGTCAGCAAGGCCCGCACGCCAGGCATCGTGCAGCAGGCAGATCCACAAAGCTGTCGCGTCGACAGTGCCGTAATACAACGGCGGCAACGTGATGTCGTCGTCGATGACGAGGGGCTGGCGGCGCAGCTCGTGCAGAATCTTTCCCGGCTCTTCAGCGGTGGCATCGACCTGCTGAGTACCTTGCAGTCGCGCGAGTACGCGCAAGGTGTCACTCGCGAGGCGCGTGCCGAGGGGCAGCAGCATGCGCGCTGCCCAGAGCGAGTCACGACCGAAGAGCGTGAAGAACCAGGGCGCCCCCGCCGCCAAGAACTGCTGGTCAGGATGCCCATCCACGGTCAACCGCAACGCGTCGAGGTCGGTCAGTGCGCGGTTGACCCAGCGTGCCAGGCGCGGGTCGCTGCCGCTCGTGTCGGGGGCACTCCACGGTACGGGGCCGCGCGCGCCCCGCACGGCGCCGATGGCGTCGTGCGCGCCGAGTCGCCATCCCACGGTGACCGAGCCGCGCGCGGGCACGACCACGTCGGCCGCGAGCAGCAGGCCGCCCGGGCGCTCGGTCACGCGCATGCCCTCGGTGGTGAGCACCGCGGCCACGTGTTCGCCCGACCAGCGGGCCGTGTCGCCCTCAAGCTCGAGGGTGATCGCGGCCGCGGGAGCGATCCCTTGCTTCACGAAGTCGATGAGCGTGGCGTCGAGGTCCAGCTCGATCTCGACCGTCGTGGCGATGCTCTCGGGGTGGCGCGTCGAGAGCGTGAGGGTGTCGGAGCATCCGTCGATGTCGACTCGTCGCTCGACGCGCAGGCGCACGCCCGGGTCGGGAAGCGTGTCGTCGAGGTGTCGCAAGAGCGATTCGATCGTGGCTTCGTCGGCCGTGCGGCCCGACGT
>JAYUKK010000250.1:0-8879 GCA_043764515.1 Microbacterium sp. | reverse complement strand
TGCACGAGGCCGTCTTGCATCCATGCCAGCCAGTCGTAGACATCGCGCAGGCCCGGCTCGCCGAAGGTTCCCCCGTCGCCATCAACGAGGATGCCCATGCGGTCGCCGATGACGAGGCGCAAGTCGCCGATGCCGCGCACCCAGTCGAGGGCGGCATCGATCGTCAGGGGCACCGAACGCGTCATTCCCTCGTCAGCGACGGGCGAAAGAGCGTGCGAAATTGTTCGGGCGAAGCCGATTTTGCGGTCGACGAGACCGCGGCGACTGAAGCGACGCCACTCGTCGGCGTGCTCGGGCTCGTTGCGGTACGCATCGGGCAGGAGGCGCCGCACCGCGGCGTCGTCATCGATGGGCGACTCGATGGCTTCGGCGAGCAATGACTGCAACTGGTCGGCGAGCGAGACCAAAATGCGAGCTTCTTCGGGCTCGACGAGCACGAGGCCGGCGACTCCGGCCTGAGCGTCCTCGCCGGTCGGAACCGTGATCTTCATCGCGGAGCCTTCTCGACGGTGGCCCACAGGCCGTACTCGTGCATCGCTTCGGCGTGGCGTTCCATGTGTTCACGATTACCCTCGGCGAGGGTCGCCCGGCCTGCGGTGTGCACCTGCATCATGAGGTGTTCTGCGGTGGGGGCATCCACCCCGAAGTGACGGCGAAAAACCCACGACACGTAGCTCATGAGGTTGACCGGATCATTCCAGACCACGATTGTCCACGGAACCTCGGCGGCGTGCAGCGGGCGCTCAAGCACCTGGCCCGTCGTCTGCGACTCCGACATTCCTGACATGAGTCCAGTCTGCCGCCCGCAGCCGACGCTAACCGCCGAACAGGCCGCTGAAGGAGCAATCAGCACAGGTATTGGGCCGAACAAAACTGGGCTGAGTAAATATTGGGGTGGGTAAACACTGGGGTAAGTAAAAATTGGGGTGAGTAACGGGGCTTGAACCCGCGACCTCCTGGACCACAACCAGGCGCTCTGCCAGCTGAGCTATACCCACCATGCTGGTCATCTCGCGACAACCGACACGACAGTGTATTACAGCCGAGGCGCCCACTTCTGCACGACCTGTGCTGCCGCTGACTGAGCCTCGTCCGACGACGGCCCCGGGTCGGCTACGAAGCCGGCCCGGCGGTAGTACTCGAGCTCGCGAATCGACTCGAGAATGTCGGCCAAGGCGCGGTGCCCGCCGTTCTTCGCCGGGGCGTTGAAGTACACGCGCGGAAACCAGCGACGTACCAGCTCTTTGATGCTCGACACATCGACCGAGCGGTAGTGCAAGTGCGCGTCGACGCTCGGCATGTGCCGGTTGATGAAGGCGCGGTCCGTTCCGATGGTGTTGCCCGCGAGCGGCGCCTGACCCGCCGTCGGCACGTGTTCGGTGATGTAGGCGAGCACCTGCTGCTCGGCATCCGTCAGAGGAATGCCGGCGTCGAGCTCGTCAATCAGCCCACTGGCGGCGTGCATATCGCGCACGAAATCGCCCATGTTGGCGAGGCCCGCTTCGGTCGGTGCAATAACAACGCTGAATCCGGGATGCACGGGCTCAAGCTCGTAGTCGGTGATGACGACGGCCACTTCGATGAGGTCATCGACGGCCAGATCGAGGCCCGTCATCTCGCAGTCGATCCAAACGAGGCGGTCGGTCGTTGAACTCACCCGCGAAGTCTAGCGGCGACGCCTGGCTCTTCACGGCGGGTGACGCCCGGCCGCGCGTACCCTGGCACCGTGCGCATCGAACTTTTCACCTCGGCCTTTTGTGACCCGTGCCATCGAGCGCGCGAGGTGGTCGCCGAAGCCCAGCGCCTCGTGCCGGCCCTGACCGTCGATGAGCGGGATGTCGCGGCGCACCAGGCCCGCGCCGCCGAGCTCGGCATTCGCAGCACACCGACGACGATCATCTACGACCGCGAGGGCGGCGAGCTGCTGCGCGCCGAGGGCGTGCCGACGGTCCCGCGATTGCTCACCGCGTTAGCGCAAGGTATCGATTGAGCTCAGCGACCGAGCTCAGCGAGCGCGGTGCGCACGGCAACGCCGAACGCGCTCACCGATCCGTCGAGCGCATCGAGCTGCTCGGCGTCGAGCAGGGGCGTGAGCATCCCATCACGATCGACGAGCACGACGGGAGCGTGTTCGCCGACTGCGGCACGTTCGCGCTCGTCAAGCTCGTTGAGGTGCCGTAGGTCGACGGGTACTCCGAGGTCGGCGACGAGCTGATCCCACTCGCGCTTGCGACGAAGAGGGGAGTGCGTGATGTCGCACAGGGCGCAACTGACCGTGCCGAGCACGTGGCCAACGATGTAGCGCAGCTCGCCGACGAGCCCGCCGTCTGCGTTGTAGACGCCCACCAGTCGTGTCACCATCGCCCAGCCTTCCTGTCTGGTGGTGAGTCTGTCGCGCGTACCTGACGAGCATCCGACAGAGCGCTTAGCAACTGCGCAATGCCGCAACGGTCGTCGACACCACGCTCGTACCGCCCAGCAGTCGGATCTCACGAGCGTCGAGGCGCTCGATTTCATCGAGCACGGCAGCGGGTACACAGGTGGGGGGCACGGTGTAGAGGGGGCCCGGGTTGCGGGTGGCGAGCACGCCTCCCGCGAGCGCGTCGGGGAACGAGAACGCGTTCGTGAGGTAAACGTAATCCGCGACCGTCGCGAAGGCCTCCTGATTCACCCGGACAGCCGTCGCGATGCGATCAGCGCCGGCAAGGCGTGTCGTCGGGGCGACCGTTTGCAACGAGGTGAACGATCCGGCAGAGATCACGGCGGTTCCGCCGACGGCATACAGCTGAGTGACGCCTCGATCAGTCAAGAAGTCGAGCGTGGCTTCAGGGACGGCACCGTCTCGGCCGGGCACCAGCACGACCGGAGCCGAGAACGCCCCTGCTGCAGCGCCGGCGGCGAGGGCATCGGCAAAGCCCGCGCCATCGGCGACGATGGCAGTTGTCGCCGTGGGAAACCCTTCCAGAGTGATCTGGCGTGAGGTGTCATAGCGGTCGATACCGCCGACTCGCTTGATGGCCGGAGCCAGGGACGTCAGTGCGGAGTAGACAGACGCCGAAATCGCTCCTAAACCGCCGACGACAATTATCTCGTCGGGGTTGAGGCGGTTGATCTCGGTGACCACCTGTGGCGGCAGGGCCGTGGCGCTCGTGAGGAGAAGCGGGCCGCCGAGCGCGGCGGCCACGGGGCCGGCGCTCAAGGCGTCAGGGAAGGTAGCTCCCGAGGCGATGAGGACGACGGGAGTGCTCGTAATCGGATCGGGGAAACCGGCCTGAGAAATCTCGATCGCCGTCGTGTATCGAGAGTCACCGGCAAGGCGAGAAACCTGGGGGCCCAAGATGATCTGATCGTCGAGCCAGGTGGCAAACGTGGAGACCTCGGTGTAGACGCCCGGATAGGGAGACTCGGCGCACCCGTTGCCCCAACTCGTGACTCCCGCGAGGTACCAGACACCCGCCGTCTCAACGGCCAGGGGTCCGCCACTGTCACCCTGGCAGGTGTCGGTGATGAAGCCCGGGCCTACGGCGCAGAGCATGGTGGCAGGGTTGAAGAACTCGGCAACGTAGGCCGTGTTGCACGGCCCGTCGGCCACAGTAGAAACCGAGGCCATGAGCATCTGAGTCGGGTACGACGTGCCCGTCGTTGACGTGTTGCCCCAGCCGCTGATGCGGGCGGTGGTGGCCCCCAGGGTGGTGGACTGCAACGGGATGGCCTGTTGCACCCCTTCCGTGAGCGCGATGGGCTCACTCAACCGCAACACCGCGACGTCGGAGTCAGCTGTCGCCTCGTCATAGTCGGGGTGCACGATGATCGTGGCCACCGCTACCGCGGTGCGAGCGCTCGTGCTGAGATCTGCTCGACCCGTCATGACCTGGATTGCTGACGGGGCAGTGGTGATGCCTCCGTCGACAACGCAGTGGGCGGCCGTGACGATCTCCCACGACGACACGATCGACCCGCCGCAGAATTGACCGAGGTAGTCGCTGGGCGCGTCGCTGTAGACAAGAGCCGCTTGCCACGGCGCGTCACTGATGGCGGCGGTGGTGCCCCCGATGATGACCGGGCCGAGGTCATCGCTCGTGGTGCGGAAACTGCCCAGGGCGGCGGCCGGCCCGACTGCAAGCGATGCGATGAGGCCCGCAGTCGTGGCGACGACAATCGCGGCAGACGACCACGTGCGGAGGAGGGGCCGGGGATTCGTCATGAGCAATCAACCTTCGTCTGAGAGGACGAGCCATCCTCACGAGCCTGATTCTGCCTGTCTCGCCTGCGTGCGCACAAGCCCTCCGGTAGCCTGGAGCCCGCGCCCTCGTAGCTCAGCGGATAGAGCAGGAGCCTTCTAATCTCTTGGTCGCAGGTTCGATTCCTGCCGAGGGCACGATGACGAACGCTCTGAAAAGCGCGTGAATTCTGGTACCGTTCCGCCGTGAATCGTTCTCTCCTTGTTGGCCTCGCACGCATTGTCGTGGGGCTCAGCCTGCTCGGCAGTGTCGCCTGGCAAATCTCTGACCGCGTCGCCAATGACCTCTTCCGCCCGACGGAATACTTGGCCTACTTCAGCATCGTGTCGGCCATTTTGGTGGGCGTCTTGCTCGTTGTGAGCGGAACCCTTCGCCTCCGCGAGGTGCCCGAGTCGACCCTCATCGCCATCCTGCGCCTCACGGGTGCGGCCTCGATGATCGTTGTCGCTGTGGTGTACCACGCGCTCATCAGTGACGCCGCGGTCGACCCGCGCGACATCGGCTATGAGTGGCCGGTCATCCCGAACCTCGTCATTCATACGTGGGCGCCCATCGCGATCGCGCTGGATTATCTGTTGAGCACGCACGGTCGTGCACTGCGGTTGCGGCAGGCATTCTGGGTGGCGGTGTTCCCGCTCACGTGGTTGGCCATCTCGGTGGTTCGTGGGCTCATCGACGGCTGGTGGCCGTACTGGTTCATCGACCCGAACGGCGAGGGCGGCGTCGGCAGCATGCTCGCCTACGTTTTCGCGATCGCTGCCTTCTTCGTGATTCTGGGTTTTGTGCTCATCGCTCTCAACCTGGGTGTACGCCGACTCTTGCGACGCCGAGTGCGCGAACCGCAGGTGCAGGCTTAGCATCACCCTCATGCGACGCATTCTTGGTGCCACCCGATTTATCGTCGTGATTCCTGCTCTCGCGGCCATCCTCGGCGCGATCCTGCTCATGCTGCAGGGTTCGGTCGCCATGGTGAAGGTGATCATCGACACCGTGTGGTTCGGCGCCGAGCTGAAAACCACGACGGTCGATGTGCTGACCGCGGTCGATGCGATTCTGCTCGGCACCGTACTTCTGGTGATCGGCTATGGCTTGTACGAACTCTTCGTCGACGCGCACATCGCGGTGCCGGCCTGGTTGCGGGTGAACGACCTCGACGATCTGAAGTCAAAGCTCATCGGCGTCGTCGTTGCCATCATCGCCGTCGTCTTTGTCGGCGTGCTGGTTGACGCGAACCGTGCTACTGATGTGATCTCGTACGGCGTCGGAGCGGGGGCGATTGTCGCGGGGCTTGCCTTGTTCTCGTTTGCGACGCGCAAAAGCGGCACAGTGACGTCGAAGAACGCTGTCAACGAAGACACCCCCATCACGAAATAGCGGCCGCACACGGCGGCGCTACGCTCACCCCATGACCTCGCGAGAGCAGCGCCTCGATCGGATCGCCGAGCGGCTCAGCCGTGATTCGCGCGTTAGCGAACTGCAGCTGGGTGTCACCGATCGAGACGGCTCCCTCGACTACCGCTGGGCAGCCCCCGGCTCGCGGGCGACGCACGCCATTGCGAGCAGCACCAAGACCTTTGCGGCGGTGCTCGTGCTGCGGAAGGTCGCCGCAGGCGACCTGACGCTTGAACAGCCGCTCGTGAGCATCTTGCCGCGCGACGACCTGATCGGTCTCAACCGATTCGGCGGTGTCGACCGGGTCGACGAGTTCACCGTGCGCGACGTACTTGCGCACACGTCGGGCGTGCCGAATTACTACGCGGCGAAAGCCCTCGACCCGGCCAGCGACATCGCCGCCGTCACCGCCGCCGACCCGGGCTGGAGCTACCACGACGCCCTCGAGCTCGCTCGTGGCATGAATGCCCCCTTCGCCCCGCACAGCGGCCGCGCGCAGTACAGCTTCACGAACTACCAACTTGTCGGCCGCCTCATCGAGACCGTGTACGGATGCACACTCGCCGCCGCCCTCGACCGCGAGCTGTTCGCCCCGCTCGGCTTGCGTGACACGGCTCTGCTGACTCCCGAGACGCTGCACCTGTTCGACACGATGTCGCCGCTGTTGCACGGCACGCAGCCGTACCTTGGCGCTCGCCGTCTCGCGTCCCTCGGCGCCGAGGGAGCCCTCATCTCGTCGACGGCCGACACGATGCGTTTTCTTCGCGCCGTGCTCGATGGCGAGGTGCTCGACCCGGCAATGCTGGAGGTAGCGCTGCGCGACCGCGTGCCGCTCTACCCACGCGTCGCGTATGGCGTTGGCGTCATGGCGCTCTCACTGCCGCGCGTGCTGACGCGGCTGCCACAGCCGGGAACTCTCATTGGCCACGCCGGCATGACGGGGCACGTCATGTTTGCCGACCCGGTGAGCGGGCTTGCCGTCGTCGGCACGATCAACCAGTTGGCCGCGCCGCGCCTCTCGTTCCGCGTGCTGATCGGGGCGCTCCGCGCCGCGCAGGCGCGCTGATCTCGATCAGGCTCAGTCGAGGTTGAGCCGCCGCCGAAACTCGGCCGTCAAGCGCACGCGTTCAACCTTGCCCATGCGGTTGCGCGGGATCACCGACACTTGCCCGAAAACGGTGGGGTGCTTGCCGGGCAGCCGCTGCCGCAACAGCTGGTCGAGTGCGCGCAGGTCGCAGTCAGCGTGCGCGACCACGGCGAGCCCAAGTTCGGGTATTCCCGGTGTTTTCTCGATGACAAAGGTCGCGGCATCGATCACGCCGGGGAACCCTTCGACCGCGGCATCCACCGCCGCCGGGTCGACCTTCACGCCGCCAACGTTGACGATTTCGCCCACGCGCCCGTCGAGCACGAGCGTGCCCTGTGCGCCGATCGATCCTCGGTCGCCCGGGTAGAACCAGCCATCACGAAACGACTGTTCAGGGTCTGGCCCCACATAGCCGCTTGCGAGCCCGGGGCCCCGGTAGCGCACGTCTCCGGAGACGCCGTCGGGTACGGGCGTGCCGTGCTCGTCGACGATCTGCAGCTGGATGCCCTCCAACGGTCGCCCGACATTGGCCGGGTCGCCCTCGCCGTGCACCATGCGCATCGCGATCCCACCACCCTCGGTTGAGCCATAGACGCCCCGCACTGGCACCGCGAGCACCTCTGCGATCTGTGCAAGCAGGGCCGGGGTAGCGGCGGCGCCAGCTGTGCGCACCTCGCGAAGGCTGGGCAGGGTGAGGCCCTGCTCGCGCATGAGCTGAACGAGGCTGCCGACTTGCACCGGCGAACCCGCGAGAACTTCGACTCTGGCGTCGGCGGCACGACGCAACAGCCGCTCGTCGGAGAGTTCGGTCGCGATGTAGGGGGAACCGTGCAGGAGGCACGCGAGGGCGGTGTGAAAACCGCCCGTTGTCGACAGGGTCATGAGGTTGAGTTCGGGACGCGCGTCTGTCCAGTAGTTGTGCAGCGCCGCGAGTCGGTGCTCGACGGCGCTCACCGAGAGTTCGACGCCCCGCGCGGCGCCCGTGGTTCCGCTCGTCATGATCACACGGCACGTCGCGTCAGCGCGCGGGTAGAGCACGGTCGCAACCTCGGATTCTCCGGCTTCGTCAGCGTCGGCCACGGCCTGCTCGATCCACAGCTGATCGATGGTGATGACCTGCGGTGCGTCATGGCGGCGGGTTCCGGGGGAGGTGAGGAGAGCATCCAGCATCAACCCGCTGGTCGTGCTGACTCCGGTCAGCGAAACGGTGCGGGTCGCGATGCGAAAGAGCGCGAGCGTGACAATCCAGTCGGTGGCGGGGGCCAGGTCGGTGGCGACCATCATGCGTGGCTCGATGCCGAGCTCGCGCAGTCGTCGGGTCACGGCAGAGACGGCTCGATGCAGTTCGGCGAAGGTCCACGTCGCGTCGCGGCTGATGAGTGCTGCCGCGTCGGGTCGCGAGGCAGCCTGCTCGTGCAACGAGAGCACGGGTGCAAACATGGTGGGCGCTCCGCTCGAGAAGTGGGTGCAGGTCGAAACCGTGCACGTGTGGTGGTTCCACTGTAGAGTTCGAAGGCGCTTCGTGTTCGATTGCACGCGGCCGCGAGCTTTCCTTTACCCCCTGCAAGGAGCCCCGCTGTGCCTGAGATTCTTTCTGCGAACTCTGTGACGCCTGCGGCCGTGCCGTCACGAACGAATCACCATCGGGTGACCCGTACGGCAGCGGCAGTTGCTTCGGGCGGTCTGCTCGTGAGCATGGGCGCTGTGGGGGCAACTCCGGCATTCGCCGCCGACGCCACCGACTGCGCCCCGGGCAACACCGTCGACGCGGCGACGGGCACGGCCGGCGACATTCAGACGTTGCTGGATGCCAACACGGCGATCGTCTGCCTCTCGGGCACCTTCCCCCTGACGGCCCCGCTCGAGTTCGACCACAACCTCACGTTGTTCGGCCTGACGGCCGGTGAGCTGGATGGCAACGACTCCACGCGCCTGATCGAAGGCGGAGCCGGGGCGAGGCTCACGGTTCAGAACCTTTCGCTCGTCGACGGCTCGGCGGTGCGGGGCGGCGCAATCTTTGTCGATGGCGATCTCACGGTCGAGAACTCGTCTTTTGCTAACAACACGGCTGACGAAGACGGCGGTGCAATCTACGTCGCCATCGCGACCGGGAACCCCACAATCTTGGTCACGGATTCGACGTTCTCGGGCAACGCCAC
>JAYUKK010000249.1:0-8890 GCA_043764515.1 Microbacterium sp. | reverse complement strand
GCCACCGGGCACCGTAAGCACGTGTGTGAACGACGCGAGGTCGTCGGTGCACGCCTGCACCGGGCCCTGCCTTAACTCGACTGACACGGTGGTCTCATCAACCACCTCGATCGACGTGGCGATGAAGGGGCATGTTGAGCTTCCGTAGCTCACGATCGTGAAGGTTTCGCGGTCGTCGGCGCGCCATCCGACGGGGTCGCCTCGCCAGTCGTTGTCAAAGAGCGGCTCGGTGATGGGGGCGTCGGTGGGAAACCCCGCGGTCTCGGAAAGGGCGACCGAGATGGGCGCGCCGCTGAGGGCCGCGCATCCACTCACTGCGACCACGATCGCGGTTGCCACGACGCCGGATGCCCGGCGGACCATCCTGATGCCGAATCGAGGACTGCAATCGCTCATGGCCGCCACTGTACGCTCACGGCGTTGCGCGGGTTGCGCGGGTTGCGCGCGTTGAGGGCGAAGGCCCCTCACGTCGGATAGCATGAAACCCCGTGGCGGATACTTCAGATTCCGGTTCGACCGGGCGGATCACCAAGCACATCTTCGTGACCGGAGGTGTCGTCTCCTCTCTCGGTAAGGGCCTCACCGCCGCGAGTCTCGGCAACCTGCTGACAGCGCGCGGGTTGCGCGTCGTCATGCAAAAGCTCGACCCGTACCTCAACGTCGACCCCGGAACGATGAACCCGTTCCAGCACGGCGAGGTGTTCGTGACGGACGACGGGGCGGAGACCGATCTCGATATCGGGCACTACGAACGCTTTCTCGACATCAACCTCGATCAGGCGGCCAACGTCACGACAGGTCAGATCTACTCGCAGGTGATTGCGCGCGAGCGCCGCGGCGAGTATCTCGGTGACACCGTGCAGGTGATTCCGCACATCACTGATGAGATCAAACGCCGCATGCGCCTTCAGGCAGAAGACGAGATGCAGCCCGACGTCATCATCACCGAGATCGGCGGGACCGTCGGCGACATCGAGTCGCTGCCCTTCATTGAAGCCGCGCGCCAGGTTCGTCACGAGCTGAGCCGCCGCAATGTGTTTTTTGTGCACGTCAGCCTCGTGCCGTTCATGGGGGCGAGCGGCGAGCAGAAGACGAAGCCGACGCAGCACTCGGTCGCCGCGCTGCGCTCGATCGGTATTCAGCCCGATGCCCTGGTGTTGCGCAGCGATCGGCCTGTCTCGAGCGCCAACCGCCGCAAGATCGCCCTCATGTGCGACGTCGAGGAGGCCGCCGTCGTCAATGCGGTGGATGTTTCCTCGATCTACGACATCCCCTCGATGCTGCACAGCCAGGGCCTCGACAGCTACATCATGGACCAGCTCAACCTGCACGCCGGTGAGGTGCAGTGGGATCGCTGGAAAGACCTGTTGACGGCCGTACACGAGCCCAAGCGTGAGGTCACGATCGGTCTCGTCGGAAAGTACATCGACCTGCCCGACGCCTACTTGAGCGTCACCGAGGCGTTGCGCGCCGGCGGCTTCGCGCATCAGGCCAAGGTGCTCATTCGCTGGATCGCGAGCGACGAGTGCGAGACCCCCGAAGGTGCGGCGAAGAACCTCGCGGACCTCGACGGAATCTGCGTACCGGGTGGGTTCGGCGTGCGCGGCATCGAAGGCAAGCTCGGCGCCCTGCGCTTTGCGCGCGAGAACCGCATCCCCGTGCTCGGCCTGTGCCTCGGGCTGCAGTGCATGGTCATTGAGTACGCACGGGATGTCGCGGGCTTGCCGGGAGCATCCAGCACCGAATTCGACCCAGAGACCGAGTTCCCCGTCATCGCCACGATGGCCGAGCAGGTCGAGATCATTTCCGGGGGAGACCTCGGCGGCACAATGCGCCTCGGACTCTACGAGGCCGCGCTTGCGCCCGGCTCGATCGTTGAAGAACTCTATGGCGCGCCTGTCTCGCACGAGCGCCACCGCCACCGCTTCGAAGTGAACAACGCCTACCGCGAGCAGATCGCCGCCGCGGGCCTGGTGTTTTCGGGCACGAGCCCCGACGGCTCGCTCGTCGAATACGTCGAGCTGCCGCGCGACGTTCACCCGTTCTATGTCGCCACACAAGCGCACCCTGAGCTGCGCTCGCGGCCGACGAACGCGCACCCGCTGTTCCGGGGCTTGGTGGATGCCGCGATCGAGCGCCAGCGTGCCTCGAAGCTGTTCGACGACGAGTCGGGGTCTGCCGAGTGACCGAGCCTAGCGCGGGCCGCGACGACGCCACCGGCGCACTCGATGGGGCGCTGAGCGATGAGGCGCTGAGCGATGAGGCGCGCAGCGTCGAAGTGCTCGACAGCGATGTAGCGTTCGCCGGAGTGGTCTGGGACATTCGGCGCGAGCGTTTCGCCTATGGCGACAGCGCACTCACGCGCGAGTTTATGGAGCATCCCGGTGCCGTGGCCGTGCTGGCCGTCGATGACGACGATCGCGTGCTCTGCATCCAGCAATACCGGCACCCTATTCAGATGCGCAACTGGGAGCTGCCCGCGGGCCTGCTCGACATCGAGGGCGAGCCGCCGCTCGAGGCGGCGCAGCGTGAGCTGGCTGAAGAGGCCGACCTCGTGGCCTCCGACTGGCAGCCGCTCATCACGCTGCACACGTCGCCCGGCGGGTCGGACGAGGTCATCCACGTCTTTCGGGCGACAGGCCTATCCGCCGCGCGGGAGGTTTTCGCGCGGGATTCGGAAGAGGCCGACATCGTGGTGCGCTGGGTCGCGCTCGAGACGGCCGTGGATGCGGTGCTCGCCGGTCGCGTCCACAACGGCATCTTCGTGGCAGCGGTGCTGGCCGAGCACGCGCGACGCACGCGCGGCTAACCATGGTTGTACCCGAGCAGGTGGCGCCCATGCCGCTCGACCGGGCAGTCGACCGATACCTGCGGCACATCGCCCTGGAACGGGGACGCTCGGTCAACACGGTCGCGGCCTACCGACGTGATCTTGCGCGCTATGTCGACCACCTCGTCGGGCGCGGCATTCACGAGCCCGCGCAGATCAGCGAGGTGGATGTCTCACAGTTCGTCGTCGCGGTTCGCGCACCCAGCGCGGGTGAGGCGGGAGAGATCCGCACGGGGGTGAGTGCCTCGAGCGCCGCACGCATGCTGTCGAGTGTGCGTGGCTGGCACCGGTTTCTCGCCGAGGAGGGCATCGTCGAGCGCGACGTGGCCACCGAGCAGCGTCCGCCGAAGCAGGCGCAGCGACTGCCCAAGGCCATCACGATCGACGAGGTCGAGCGACTGCTCAATGCGTGCACGGGCGACGACCCACTCACACTGCGCGACCGTGCCCTGCTCGAACTGCTCTATGCCACGGGTGCTCGCGTGAGTGAGGCTGTCGACCTCGCGGTCGACGATGTCATTGGTGATGGGGCGACTATCGGCGGCGGCATCGCGGTGGGCGACGTCGTGCGCCTCTTCGGCAAGGGACGCAAACAACGCATCGTGCCGCTGGGCCGCTATGCGCGCGAGGCGCTCGAGGCCTACCTCGTGCGGGCTCGGCCAGTGCTCGCGCCCCGCGGGGCGTCGACTCCCGCACTGTTTCTCGGTGCGCGCGGGGCACGCCTCTCGCGGCAGAGCGTCTGGCTGATCATTCGGGATGCTGCGGCCCGGGCATCCCTCACCGCCGACCTGTCGCCGCACACGTTGCGGCACTCGTTCGCGACACACTTACTCGAGGGCGGCGCCGATGTGCGCGTCGTGCAAGAGCTCCTCGGGCACGCGAGCGTCGCGACGACGCAGCTCTACACGCTAGTGACGGCGGATGCGGTGCGCGAGGCCTGGGCAACCGCACACCCGCGCGCGCTCTAGCGCAAGGGCCGCATGGTGCGGTTCAGCGATACGACGCAGCGATACGGCCGGCGGTGATAGTTAGCGGTACGACTCGAGCGTGATCGCCATCGCCTCATCGATTGGGGTGGCGTGTACGCCGAGCTCGGTCGCGATCGCTGAGCTGTCGACGACGAAGTCGGTCTCGAACTCGTAGGCCATTTCGACAACCTCGCGAATGGTGCGGTCACGCAGACCCAGGATGCGGAAGACCCAGGTCGGCGTACCGGCGACTTTGCCGGTCGTGCCGGCGAGGGCGAACGCCGTCTGCGCCATCTGGCGCGAGGTCTGTGTCTGCGGATCGTTGGGCAAGTGCCAGATGCGCCCGACAGCACGCGGGTCGGTGCCGAGCACCGCGAGCCCCTCGCCGATGTCCGGGATGAACGTGTACGTGTGGCGCAGGTCGGGCGAGCCGTAGAGGCGCGCGGTGCCGCCCGCGAGCACGCCCTCGAAGACGAGGTCGCCCATGGGAGAGGCCATGCCGCCACCGGGGCCGTAGTAGTCCGACGCTCGACCGGTGGTCACGCGCACACGCCCGCTCTCGTGGGCCACGCTCAACTGTTCGGCCATGCCGTTGCGCAATCGCCCCTTGCGCGTGTGGGCGTTGAGCGGCGACTGCTCGGTGAGCGGCGCGCCATCGGGTCGGCCGTAGCCGTACACGTTCTCCATGCTCACGAGCAGCGCATCGTTCGCCTCGGCCGCGGCGAGCACACCGTTTTGCAGTGCCGGAAAGAGCTCGGCCCACTGGTGGTACTCGGGGTTGAGGCACTGGTAGACGACGGATGCTCCCGCCGCAGCCGCCCGGGAGAACTCGGCATCGCGCGCGTCGCCCGCGAGCACCTCGACCCCGGCCGGGGCGTCACCGCCGGGAAACTGCCCTGAGCGGTTGACCATGCGCACCGGCAGGTCGCGGCGACGGAGGGATTCCATGGTGGCGCGGGCGACGGGGCCGGTGCCGAAGATGACGTGGAGGTCGGTCATGATGCGGAGCCTTTCGAGCTGATGGAGGAGTTTACGGGGGAGCTGACAGGGGCGGTGGCGGGGACGGTATCGGGCGGTGTGCGGGTCGAGGGGGAGGACGCGGGCACGGCGACGGTGCCGAGCACAGCGAACCCGAGCACAGCGAATCCGATCGCGGCCACGAGCGCTCCGCTGGCTCCGAACACCGCGTACTGCCGATCGACATCGACGCCGATGAGAGTGGTGGTCACCCAGCCGATAGTCCACAAAGCCGCCACGCCGAGAGCCCACCCGATGCGGCGGGCCGTGCGGGGAAGCGCGCTCGCTTGCGCAAGGCCCAGGAGGGCACCCGTGACAACCCCTTGTATCGCGAGGGTGGGCAGCGTGATGGCGTAGCCGACGATCGCTGAGCCGGCGAGGAGGCCGAGGCCGCCGCCGAGGGCGCTCGCGGCGAGCCACGGCACAACGCGAGCGCGGCCACGCAGACCGAGCAACTGGGCCGCGCCGACGGCGAGGCCCACGACCGCTCCGCCAACGAGGGCGGGAATGGGGGAGTCGACGGGTCCGATCACCGTAGTGACGAGAAGGCCGGAGAGGGGGAACGCCGGAATGACGAGGAGCCAGCGGAGGGTATCCCGCACCGGATTCGGCAATGAGGACGAGGAGGACATCGAATCAACCCGATCAGTTTACAGTGTGAAGAATTGCGAACGATTGTTACTGTACAGTGTGAAGTGTTCAATGACAAGCGCCAATCTCCCAGGAGGAACGCATGGCAGCACCCGGCCCCGCCCGTCGGCTGAGCGAGAGCGTCGTGATCGACGCCGCCTTTGGGGTCGTCCGCGATCACGGATATGAGTCGCTGTCGATCCGTCGCGTTGCCTCGGTGCTGGGTGTCACGCCCAATGCGCTGTACACCTATCTTCCTGACCGGGCCGGCATGCTCCGCTCCATGGTTGAACGTGTCATGGGCGCCGTCGATCTGAGCGTGCTGAGCATCATGACGCTTTCGCCGGCGGAGCGGCTCGTCGAGTTCGCAGTCGCGATGCGGCGCACGCTGCTCGCGCATCCGGGCGGCGCAGCGCTCATCATGACCGGCCCGATCGACGGGCCGCGCGCTCTGCTCCTCAATGAAGCACTGCTGCTAACCGTCGTCGAAACGGGCATGACGCTCGACGACGCCGCGCGGGGCTCGTACGCCCTCCAGGTCTATGTGCTCGGCACGGTCATGCTCGAAGCCGCCGACGGGGGCGATGGCAACCCGGACCGCGAAGAGGCCTTAGCGCTCGAGCGGCGGGCGGCTCTTGAGCACTTTGACGCCCGTGGCGTGCCTCTCACGGCCCAGACGGCCGACATCGTGGCGCGGTACAACACGACGGCCCAGTTTCGCTGGGGTATTCGTCGTCTGATCGACGGGATGCTCGCCGCGGGCTAACCGCACCGGCGCGCGTTCCTCCCGTAGCCCGCAGCGCTACTCGGTTGCCTCAAGCCGTTCGACCTCGAACGCGCCCGTCGGGCCCCAGGAGTATCGAAACCCATCGCCGATGCGCAACCCGCCCGTCTCGATTGAAAGCGGAATCGCGTTGGCGACTCCTTCCTCGGCGAACTGCTCGACGGGCACGCACTCAACGATCGTGATCGCACCGAACTCCGCGATGCCGATGCACAGCAGGTTTCTGCCAGCTGTTGACGACAGAGTCGCGAAGAAGGTGGACTCGCCGTCGACCCCGACCACTCGCACGCGCGCGTTGGGGTCGAAGGTTTCGAGTCGACTCTCGATCGCCCGTTCGGCATCGTCGGTGGCCCGGTCGAACACCTCGAGTGACGGTCGGGGCGCCAAGAGTTGCGCGGTGACGCCAACCGCGCCGAGGGCAACCACGCTGGCGAGCAGCATAGCGACGGCTCGGCGACGTCGTGACCGACGCGAGACGCCGTCGTCGCCATCGTCGAGTGCGTCGTCGTCGCTGGGGTCGTCAGGCCCGTCAGGCCCGTCAGGCCCGTTACGGTCGCCAGGCCCGCCGTGCTGGTCATGCACGACAGTCGCGTGGGGGGCATCCGTCGCCGCATCATGGGCGATGCGCTGGCGCCGCGCCAGCTCGCGGGCCGCATCGTCAGCGACGTCGCGGCCGCGCTCGTCTGACGTGCGCCCATAAGCGATGCGCGCGAGCTCGGCGTCGGTGAGTTGCTCCATCGGTACCAGTCAATCACTCGGGCACGCGGGACGCCTCTGAGTCGGGCTGGCCGGTCGCTAGACTGAGGGGATGATGGGCGAGAACACCAGCGGAGCGGAGCTTGCGGGCTTCGACGAGCTGATGGCTGGCCCAACGGGCCGCCCGCTACGCGATTTCCCCGAGCCTCCGACCCTCAGCAGCCACGGCCCGGCCCGCATCATTGCCCTGTGCAACCAAAAGGGCGGCGTCGGCAAAACCACGACGACCATCAGCCTGGGGGCGGCGCTCGCCGACTACGGCCGCAAAGTGCTCGTCATCGACTTCGACCCGCAGGGTGCGCTGTCGGCTGGCCTCGGCATGCACAGCCACGATGTTCCGACGGTCTACGACCTATTGCTCGGGCGCGAGACTGATGCGCGCAAAGCAGTTCAAGCCACGGCGACCAAGAACCTGCACCTCATTCCCGCCAACATTGACCTCAGTGCCGCTGAAGTGCACCTCGTCAACGAGGTCGCGCGCGAGCACATTCTGGCGCGCGTACTCAAGCCCATCGTCGACGACTACGACGTCATTCTCATCGACTGCCAGCCGAGCTTGGGCTTGCTGACCGTCAACGCCTTGACCGCGGCACACGGCGTGCTGATTCCGCTCGAGTGCGAGTACTTCGCGCTGCGCGGTGTCGCCTTGCTCGTCGAGACGATCGACAAGGTGCGCGACCGTCTCAACCCGGCCGTGCAGCTCGACGGAATTCTGGCCACGATGTATGACGCCCGCACGTTGCACAGTCGCGAGGTGCTCGAGCGCGTGGTCGAGGTGTTCTCTGACAAGGTGCTCGAGACGGTTATTGGCCGCACCGTCAAGTTTCCGGATGCCTCGGTCGCCGGAGCCCCCATCACGAGCTTCGCCCCCGACCACCCGGCCGCCGGTGCCTATCGCCAGTTGGCTCGAGAGCTGATCGCGCGTGGCCAGGTCGCCTGAGCCGCAGGCGGGTTCGGCGACATCGGGCGGGTCGGCGGCGGTTGCGAACGCGGCCACCACGGCAACGATCGAGCCGGATGCTCCTGCCGCGGGCTTTCGCGTCACCCTCCACGATTTCGACGGCCCGTTCGATCTGCTGCTGAGCCTCATCACGAAGCGCGAGCTCGACATCACCGAGGTGAGCCTAAGCGTCGTGACCGACGAATTCCTGTCGTACTTGCGCGCGATGGAACACAACGGCTCGACCGACGCGCTCGACCAAGCGAGCGAGTTTCTCGTCGTCGCCGTCACTCTGCTCGACCTCAAGATCGCGAGCCTGTTGCCCCAGGGCGAACTCGTCGACGCCGAAGACGTCGCGTTGCTCGAAGCCCGCGACCTGCTCTTCGCGCGCCTGCTGCAGTACCGCGCCTTCAAAGAGGTCTCGGCCTGGTTCGCGCGCAGCCTGGCGGAAGAGGGCGCCCGTCACGTGCGGTCGGTGCGCCTCGAAGACCAGTACCGCGAGACGACCCCCGAGCTCAAGTGGACGCTGAGCGCCGACGACTTCGCGGCCCTCGCGCTGCTGGCGCTCACTCCCCGCGAGATTCCCGTCGTCGGTCTCGACCATCTGCACGCGCCGCTCGTCTCGATTCGCGAGCAAGCCGCGCACGTCGTCGCGATGCTGCGCCAGGGCGAGCCCGTGACCTTTCGCCAACTTATTGCGGGCGCCGAGGGTAAAGGCGTCATCGTGGCGCGATTTCTCGCGCTGCTCGAGTTGTACCGCAATGCGGCCGTGGGCTTCGAACAGCTCGAGCCGCTCGGTGAACTGACCGTGCGGTGGACAGCCGACAACTGGAGCGACGAGAACCTCGTGAACCTGGGGAACGACTATGGGCAGTGAGAGCACGATGAGCGACGAACAGGTGACGGATGCTGAGCCCGAGGTGATCGACACCGGCAGCGAGCCGGGTGCGGCTGACGCCGCCGAG
>JAYUKK010000248.1:0-8921 GCA_043764515.1 Microbacterium sp. | reverse complement strand
GGAGGGTGTCTCGCCCAGAAAGACACCACCACAATTCTCGATCGAGCACCCTACGTCGACGTCGTGTTCGGTACGCACAACATGGGGTCACTTCCCGCCTTGCTCGAGCGCGCTCGGCACAACGGTGAAGCGCAGCTGGAGATTCTTGAGTCTCTCGAGGTGTTTCCCTCTACTTTGCCGGCCCGGCGAGACTCGACGTTCAGCGGGTGGGTGAGCATCTCGGTGGGGTGCAACAACACCTGCACCTTCTGCATCGTGCCAGCCCTTCGCGGCAAAGAGAAAGACCGCCGACCGGGCGATATCCTCGCGGAGATTCAGGCCCTCGTCGATGACGGTGCGATTGAGGTCACCTTGCTGGGCCAGAACGTCAACTCGTACGGCGTCGAGTTTGGCGACCGGCTTGCTTTCGGAAAGCTGCTGCGCGCGGCGGGCCGTATCGACGGCCTTGAGCGGTTGCGCTTTACAAGCCCTCACCCGGCGGCATTTACTGACGATGTGATCGACGCCATGGCGGAAACGCCGGTCGTCATGCCCCAGCTGCACATGCCCTTGCAGTCCGGCTCAGACCGCGTTCTCAAGGCGATGCGACGCTCCTATCGCAGCGACCGCTTTTTGGGCATCCTCGATCGCGTTCGCGATCGCATCCCGCACGCAGCGATCACGACCGACATCATCGTGGGTTTCCCCGGCGAGACGGAAGACGACTTCTCCGACACCTTGCGCGTCGTCGAGCAGTCGCGATTCGCGAGCGCCTACACGTTCCAGTATTCGATCCGGCCAGGAACCCCGGCTGCCACGATGCCCGACCAGATTCCCAAGTCGGTCGTGCAAGAGCGTTTCGAGCGCCTGACGGCGTTGCAAGACCGTATCTGTGCCTCGGAAAACCAGGCCCACGTCGGTCGTGAGGTGCAGGTGCTCATCTCGTCGACCGAGGGCAAAAAAGATGTCGAGACCTCGCGAATCTCGGGTCGTGCCGAAGACAGCCGTCTCGTTCACCTGGCCGTGGCCGAGGGCAGCGAGCTTCCGCGGCCCGGCGACGTGGTCACGACGACCATCACGCACGCGGCGACGTTCCACCTGATCGCCGACCACGACGAGCCCTTGCGAGTTCGGCGCACGCGAGCCGGTGACGCGTGGGACCGCGCCGAGGCAGCAAGTTGCGCCGTGCCGAGCGCACCCGCCGGCGACGGTGGCGTACGAGCCGTCTCGCTCGGGTTGCCGACCCTGCGCGTCGTGCCCGCTGAGGGCCACACCCACTCGTGACGCGAGGCCGACGCTCGTGATTGTCGCGCTCGTCGGAGCCACGGGCACGGGCAAGAGTTCGCTGTCTCTCGCCCTTGCCGAGCGATGGATCGCCCGCGGCCAGCCCGTCGAGATCGTCAATGCCGATGCGATGCAGCTCTATCGCGGCATGGACATCGCGACCGCCAAGGTTCCGCCGGCGGAGCGGCGGGGGGTGCCTCACCATCTCATCGATGTGCTCGACGTCGTCGACGAGGCGAGTGTTGCGCGCTATCAAGAGGATGCCCGCGCGGCGATCGCGAGCATCCAGTCGCGCGGAGCGCTCCCTCTCGTGGTCGGCGGCTCCGGTCTCTACCTTGCTGCAGTGCTCACCGACTTTCAGTTTCCGGGTACTGATCCCGAACGACGTGCGCACTGGGAGCGCGAGCTCGAGCGCGAGGGGGCGGCGGCACTGCACGCTGTGCTCCTGCGCCGCGACCCAGCCGCGGCCGAGGCGATCGGGCCGCACAACGGACGCCGCATCGTGCGTGCGCTCGAGGTCGGTGACCTCACCGGCGAACCGTTCAGCGCGGGACTCGCCGCTCGCGCCCGGCCGTGGCGCCCGTACCGACAATTCTCGCTTGAGCTCGACCGGGCAACGCTCGTCACGCGACTCGATGAGAGAGTGATCGGCATGTGGCGGCAGGGCCTTCTCGACGAGGTGCACGCACTGCTTCCGCTCGGACTTGAGCGCGGCGTGACGGCGAGCCGGGCGATTGGCTATGCCCAGGCGATCGCACAACTGCGGGGCGAGATCAATGAGGCAGAGGCCATCTCCCAGACCCAGTCGCTCACCCGTCGCTACGCCCGACGTCAGGTCAGCTGGTTTCGACGAGACGCGTCGATCGAACGACTCGATGCGAACACCGACGACCTGGCCGACGCCGTTGACCGACGGCTTGCCATGACGCCCGCCGTTAGCATGGGCGAGTGACGACGCTGCGATTCACCAAGGGCCACGGCACGGGGAATGACTTCGTGCTGGTCAGTGACCCTGACGGTGAGCTCGACCTGTCTCCGGCACAGCGAGCAGCACTTGCCGATCGACGCTTTGGTGTCGGCGCCGACGGTGTCATCAGGGCCGTTCGGTCGCAGAGCATCCCCGAGGGCCGCGCGGTGCTCGACGTGGCGCCCGATGCCGAGTGGTTCATGGACTACACGAACGCCGACGGCAGCGTCTCCGAAATGTGTGGCAATGGCATTCGTGTCTTCGCGCGCTATCTCATCGACCAGCAGCTCGTGGAGCTTCCGCCCGGGCAGTCGATCGCGATTGCGACGCGCGCTGGCGTCATTGATGTGCACCGACTCGTCGACGGATTCGCGGCCGACCTCGGGCGGTGGCGTCGTGATGGCGGCGAACCGCTCGTGCGCGCGGCGTCTCTTCCCGTGGCGCGGCCGGGGCTCGGCATCAATGTCGGCAATCCTCATGTCGTCGTGGCTCTCGCGAGCGATGACGAACTCGACGCACTCGATCTCAGCGTGCCTCCCACGCTCGACCCGGCGGCGCCCGCCGGTGCCAATGTCGAGTTCGTGGTGCCCGCCGAGCCTCTCGTCGTCGATGGCACTGGGCGCATCCGGATGCGCGTTCACGAACGGGGGAGCGGCGAGACGCTCTCGTGCGGCACGGGTGCGGTAGCAGCAGCCCTCGCGGTTCGCTATTGGGCCGGCCCCTCGGCCCCGAATGAGTGGCGCGTCACGGTACCCGGAGGCGTGCTGGGCGTGCGCATGTTCGCGGCGGAAGACGGAGAGCACGTGGCCCTGTCGGGGCCCGCCGAGCTGGTTTATGACGGAGAGATTGCCGTCTAGCCCGCTGCTGGTCAGGAGTCGGCGCGGCCGACGGTCGTGATCGGCCCCGTGTGTCCCGAGCGGTTGCGCGCCTTCAGGACGCGAAAGCCCTTGTGGGTGGCGGCGCGGGAGACAGCGAGGTGACCCGCGAAGCGCGACTCCATCCACCTCTGCAGAGAGTCGCTGCCGAGATTTCGCGAAACGACGAGCCACGCATCCGCGTCTTCGCGCAAGCGTGGCAACCAGAGGTCGAGCATTCCGTGCAGTTCGTTCTTGCCAACGCGGATGGGCGGGTTCGACCAAATGGCCATGAACCGCACCTCGTCGGGCACCGCGTCAGGAGTCACTGCGCGCACGTTGGTGAGCCCGAGCGTTTCGGCGTTGCGCCGCGTGAGCTCGAGAGCGCGCTCGTTGACATCAACCGCCCACACCGTTGCGTGCGGTGACTCGAGAGCAAGAGTCAGGGCAATAGGCCCCCACCCACACCCGAGATCGAGCAGGTCTCCGCTCGGCGGCGGAGCGGCGACGTGGGTTAACAACACGTGCGTGCCGATGTCGAGCCCACCGGGGCTGAACACGCCGCCCGCGGTCTGAAGGTCAAGCGATCGACCCGCCAAGGTGACCGTGAGGGGCTTGGCGACGAACTCGCCGCTCGGTTGAGCGGTGAAGTAGTGGTCGGCAGCCATGCGCAGAATCTATCGAAGTCGGGCGGAGTACAGTGAACCGCATATGAGCGACCACGAGACTCACGATTCGATCGACAACTCCACGGCCGCCCCCCGAGCCAACGCAGATGCGGGGGCGGATGCTGTGGCGCGTGTTTTGGCGAACGCCGACTCGCACGCTCGCTCGGTGAGCCTGCACGGGGCAGCGGCCTTGCAAGACGATGCCAGCTACTCATTCGATCGTGACGGCGATCAGTTTGACCGCGAAGACCGCGCGGCCCTGCGGCGTGTCCGCGGCCTGTCGACGGAGCTCGAAGACGTTACCGAGGTCGAGTACCGCCAACTCCGGCTCGAGAACGTCGTGCTCATCGGCATCTACCAGCAGGGTTCGCTCGACGACGCCGAGAACTCGCTGCGCGAACTCGCCGCGCTGGCCGAGACGGCGGGAGCCGCGGTGCTCGACGGTCTGCTGCAGCGGCGCCCGCATCCCGACCCCAGTACGTTCCTTGGCAAGGGGAAGGCGGCAGAGCTCGCACTCGTCGTTGCCGAGCTTGGCGCCGACACCGTCATCGCCGATGCCGAACTTGCTCCGAGCCAGCGACGCGCCCTCGAAGATGTCGTACGGGTCAAGGTCATCGATCGCACGGCGGTCATTCTGGACATCTTCAGCCAGCACGCCAAGAGCCGCGAGGGCAAGGCACAGGTCGAGCTCGCGCAGCTCGAGTACCTGCTGCCACGACTGCGCGGGTGGGGCGAATCGATGTCGCGACAGGCTGGTGGCCAAGTGGGCGCCGGCGGCGCGGGCATGGGTAGCCGTGGCCCGGGTGAGACAAAGATCGAGCTCGATCGCCGCCGCATCAACACGCGCATGTCGAAGCTTCGGAAGCAGATCAAAGGCTTCGCGCCAGCGCGCGCGGCCAAGCGGGCGAACCGTGATCGCTATGCGGTGCCCAGTGTCGCGATTGCCGGCTACACCAACGCGGGCAAGTCGAGCCTGCTCAACCGCATCACGCGCGCGGGTGTACTTGTTGAGAACGCCCTTTTTGCGACCCTCGACCCCACGGTGCGAAAGTCGATCACGCCCGATGGTCGGCCATACACGATCGCCGACACCGTTGGCTTTGTGCGTAACCTGCCCCACCAACTCGTCGAGGCGTTCCGCTCGACGCTGGAAGAGGTGGCGGAGTCAGACGTGATTCTGCACGTTGTCGACGGCGCGCATCCCGACCCCGCCGCGCAGCTCGCGACCGTGCGCGATGTGATTGGCGAGGTGGGTGCTCGTGAGCTCCCTGAGCTCGTCGCCGTCAATAAGAGCGATCTGCTTGATGATGATGCGCGATTGCTGCTGCGCGGGCTGGTGCCCGATGCCGTCTTCGTCTCGGCCAAGACGGGGGAGGGAATCGAAGAGCTTCAAGCGCGTATTGCCGAACTGCTGCCGAATCCCGACATCGAACTGACCGTCGTGATTCCGTATGACCGGGGTGATCTTGTCTCGCTGTTGCATGACCGCGGCCGGATCGTTTCGACCTCGTACGAGGAAGAAGGCACTCGCGTGCACGCCTTCGCGGCCCCGGAGATCGCCACCCTCGTCGAGCAGTATTCAGCCGTACCGATCGCCTAAGCGGGCCCGCTAGAGAGAGCGCAGCACGGCCACAACTTTGCCCAGCACCGTCGCGTGGTCGCCCAAGATGGGCTCATAGGCGGAGTTCTGCGGCAAAAGCCACGTGTGCCCATCGCGCTGCTTGAACACCTTGACGGTGGCCTCGTTGTTGAGCATGGCGGCAACGATCTCGCCATTCTCGGCGGTGTTCTGCTGACGCACGACAACCCAGTCGCCGTCGCAAATGGCCGCATCGATCATGGAGTCACCGACGACCGTCAGCATAAACAGCTCGCCCTTGCCGACAAGTTGGCGGGGGAGCGGAACGACCTCTTCGACCATCTGGTCGGCGGTGATCGGAATACCCGCGGCGATGCGCCCAACGAGTGGCACCATTGCGGCGTCGCCGACGGATGGGCCGGGCAGCGCGTCAGAGTCGACCGCATGCGAAGGGTCGGGCTCAAGATCAATGAGCACCTCGAGAGCGCGCGGGCGGTTGGGGTCGCGCCGCAAATAGCCGCTGAGTTCAAGTTGGCCGAGCTGGTGCGACACGCTGGAGAGTGACGCCAGCCCGACGGCTTCGGCGATCTCGCGCATGCTCGGCGGGTAACCGCGGCGCGCGACCGACGCCTGAATCACGCCAAGAATCTCGCGCTGTTTATCACTCAGCGTCGTGCGTCGCCGGGTTCCGGCCGCGACATCAGGAGTGCTGTCGTTCTGCTCGTCGGCCATCTCGGCTCCGCTCGTGTCAGTCGGGCGCGGTGTTTCAGAGAGCTGCGCGTCGAATGTCGGTGGTCCGGTGTGAACTTTTCCCGAACCCTCGAAACTCTATCCACCAGATCGCGTCATTTCAAACCTATGTTCGAGTGTGTCGGGATTTTGTCGAGAGAAATGGGTCGGGGGCTTGAAAGTGTGTTCGATCGAATGTATGTTCGGAACACAGGTTCGCATCCGGTTCTCCCGGCCGAGGGCCGGATGCATCCCCCCGGTGGCCCCCCGCCGCCGGGGGGACCTGTGCCAGATCATCAGCGCCCATAAGGGCATCAGCATCACCCGCGACAGCACCCACAGCACCAGCAGCATCAGCCGCATTGCCAGCAGAGAGGCCACACCATGAGCGCAGTCACCTACGGTTACCCCGTCAGCACCCGCACGCGCCTCCGCCTCACGCGTCGAGGCCGCGCGGTCATTGCCGCCCTCGTGTCGCTCCCGCTCGTGATCGCGCTGGTCTCGATGGTGCTCAATGGCGGAGGCGCCACGGCAACGGTCGGCGACGCCGTCGTCACGACCCTGACGGTTGACGCCGGAGAGTCGCTGTGGTCGGTCGCCGCAACGCTGGCGCCTGAGGCGCCGACCGCCGATGTGGTCGCTGATCTCATCGCCGTCAATGAGTTGACGAGCGCGGAGCTCCTTCCTGGCCAGGTGCTCGTTGTTCCTGCTCGCTACAGCGACTGAGGGCTCCGAAACCCTCTGTCGCGCGCGACTACGATGGGCGAGTGACGAGCCTCGCTGACCTGCCGATTCGCGACGACCTGCGCGGCAAGAGCCCCTACGGGGCCCCGCAGAAGCCCGTGCGTATCGCCCTCAACGTCAACGAGAACACGCATCCCGTTCCTGATGAGGTCATCGCCCACGTCGCTGCGGCGGTTGAGCGCGAACTCCACGGCGTCAACCGGTATCCCGATCGTGAGTTCACCCTCTTGCGCGAGCACCTTGCGCAGTATCTGACCACGGTCACCGCAGATCGCGGGGGAGAGGGCACCCCGGTATCGCCCGTAGCGCCCGAGCAGATCTGGGCCGCAAACGGCTCGAACGAAGTGATTCAGCACATTTTGCAGGCGTTCGGTGGGCCGGGTCGCCGGGTTCTCGGCTTTCCACCCACCTACTCGATGCACTCCATCATCGCCGCGGGCACGGGGACTCAGTGGGTGACGGGGCAGCGTGATGCCGAGTTCGCCCTGAGTCCGCAGACCGCCGTCGCCGCTGTGCGAGCAACCGATCCTGACGTGGTGTTTCTCTGCGCACCGAATAACCCCACGGGCACGCCCCTGAGCCTCGACACGATCGCTGCTGTCTACGAGGAGAGCCGCGGCATCGTCATGGTGGATGAGGCCTATGCAGAGTTCATGCCGGAAGGACGGGCGGATGCCTTGAGCCTCTTGCCGGGCCGTGAGCGCCTTGTGGTGTCGAGAACGATGAGCAAGGCCTTCGCGTTCGCCGGGGCGCGGCTCGGATACCTTGCCGCCGACCCCGCGGTGATTGACGCCTTGCGCCTCGTACGCCTGCCGTACCACCTCTCAGGCCTCACACAAGCGGCGGCGGTCGCGGCCCTTGAGCACGCACCCACGATGTTGCGCACCGTCGGGGTCATTCGTGAGCAGCGTGATCGCTTGCTCGTCGAGCTCGCGCGTCTCGGGTATGAGCCGCACGCCAGCTGGGCCAACTTCGTCTTGTTTGGCGGCGTGTCACGCCCGCAGAACACGTTTGAGCAATTGCTCGAGCACGACATCCTGATCCGCGACGTCGGTCTCGCGAACCACTTGCGCGTCACGGCAGGCACCCCGGCCGAGACCACAGAGTTTCTTGAGGTGCTCGCTAGACTGACTCGGTGAGCACCCCCCGCATCGCCGAACTTCGGCGCGAGACCAGCGAGTCGTCCATCGAGCTGCGGCTCAACCTCGACGGTTCGGGCAAATCGTCAATCTCGACATCGGTGCCTTTCTTCGACCACATGCTCACGGCCTTTGCGAAGCATGCCCTCGTTGATCTCGAGGTAACGGCGACCGGCGACACGCACATCGACGTGCATCACACCGTCGAAGACACCGGAATTGTGCTCGGCACGGCGATCGCGCAAGCGCTGGGCGATAAGGCCGGCATCGCACGATTCGGCGACGCTCTCGTTCCGCTCGATGAGGCACTCGCGCAGGCTGTGGTGGACGTGAGTGGTCGCCCCTACCTCGTCCACACCGGTGAGCCGGTGGGCTTCGAGCACCACCTGATCGGCGGGCACTTCACCGGCTCGATGGTGCGTCACGTCTTCGAGGCGATCACGATGCATGCCGGTCTTACTGTTCACCTCGCGGTGCTCGCGGGTCGCGACCCCCACCACATCGCCGAGGCCGAGTTCAAGGCATTCGCGCGCGCTTTCCGCGCGGCGGTGCAACCGGACGCGCGCGTGCACGGTGTGCCCTCCACCAAGGGCGCACTCTGACCGTGAGTGCACCCCTCGTGGTTGTGCTCGACTACGGTTCGGGCAATGTTCACTCGGCGGCCAAGGCCGTCGAGGCGGCGGGCGCGCGGGTCGAGCTGACGGCTGATCGTGATCGAGTGATTGCTGCCGACGGGCTCCTGGTTCCGGGCGTCGGTGCCTTCAATGCGGTCATGGATGCCCTCCGCACCGTGCGCGGCGATGAACTCATCGATCGGCGGCTCGCGGGTGGCCGCCCGGTGCTCGGCATCTGCGTGGGCCAGCAAGTCATGTTCGAGCGTGGAGACGAGCGCGGGGTCGTGACCGAAGGGCTGGGGCAGTGGCCCGGCACGGTCTCGGCACTGACGGCACCGACGGTTCCGCACATGGGCTGGAACAC
>JAYUKK010000247.1:0-2642 GCA_043764515.1 Microbacterium sp. | reverse complement strand
GACTGGCCGAGATCACGGCCGCGCAGACCGGTAAGACGGTCGAGCAGGTCAATGCTGATGGCGACCGCGACCGCTGGTTTACGGCCGAAGAGGCGCTGGCCTACGGCTTCGTCGACCACATCCGTTCATCGGCCACCGACATCGTCGGCGGCGGCGGCACGGGCGAGAAGTAACGCGGCGAGAGACGAAGGACGACACTGATGGAATTCCCCACTTACGGCGCCGCCAACCCCGGCATGCCCGACAGCCGCTACATTCTGCCGACCTTTGAAGAGCGCACGGCATACGGCTACAAGCGCCAAGACCCCTACGCCAAGCTGTTCGAAGACCGCATCATCTTCCTCGGCGTGCAGGTTGATGACGCCTCGGCCGATGACGTAATGGCCCAGTTGCTCGTGCTCGAGAGCCAAGACCCTGATCGCGACATCGTCATGTACATCAACAGCCCCGGCGGCTCGTTCACTGCCATGACGGCGATCTACGACACGATGCAGTACATCCGCCCGCAGATCCAGACCGTGGTGCTGGGCCAGGCAGCGTCGGCTGCGGCCGTGCTGCTCGCGGCCGGCTCGCCCGGAAAGCGTTTGGCGCTGCCGAACGCGCGCGTGCTCATCCACCAGCCGTCGACCGGTGACGCTGGTCGTGGCCAGGCGAGCGACATCGAGATTCAGGCCAAAGAGATCGCTCGCTTGCGCGAGTGGCTCGAGGTCACCCTCTCGAAGCACTCGAACCGCACGGTCGAGCAGGTCAACAAAGACATCGACCGCGACAAGATCCTCATCGCCGACGAGGCTCTTGAGTACGGTCTCATCGACCAGGTGCTCACGAGCCGCAAGACGGTGACGGCTGCCCTCACGGCGTAGTCGATCAACAACGTACGAGCCCCGCATCCCTGACTACGGGATGCGGGGCTCGTGTCGTTCTGCCTGTCGGCTCAGTCGCTTTCGTGTGTCGAGCTGTCGCCCGACGCGTCGTCGCGCACAGCGCGGCGGCGGCGCATGACGACTGCGCCCGCAACGATTGCGCTGACGATCGCGAGAGCGGCGAGAATGGCCGCCACGATGGCGAGTACGGTCGCCGACTCGTTCTCGGCATTCGTGTCACCGGTGGGCGTCGAGCCATCGCCGCTCGCTCCGTCGTTGGCGCTCGGGCACACGGGGGCGCTATCGAGCCCACCCTGCACCGTGGCGCTATCGACGGGCTCGTATCGAAACCCGATCGTGTCAGACAGTGTGTGGCCGTCAGAACCGACGTACTGATAGGTCAGGGTGTAGTCACCAGCCGGGCCCAAGGCCGCGACCGACGACATCGTGGCGTCCTGCACGGCAACACATCCGTCTCCGTAGTACAGCCCGTTCTCGTCGGTCACTTCGATGCCGAATCCGGTGCCCTCACCCGTCAAGTCGAGCATCGGCTCGCTGGTCGTGACGCTGAAGAACTCGGGTGCGGCCGTGATGGTTTCTCCCTCGGCGGGAGTCGAAGACACCACATCGTCGTGAGCGGCCGCCGGCAGCGCCGGAGCGAGGCCGATGAGGGCCGTGGCCGTGGCGAACGTGATGATTCCGCGGGCAACGAGAGTGACCGAGGGGCGAGTGTGTTTCTTCATGAAGAGATGTCTTTCTGATGATGAGTGAACGGGATGCGCCGTGCCCGTGCGCGCCCAAAAGGGCAGAGCGCAACGAACCGTGACGGCGCGACGTGAGCAGAGTGCTCGAAACAGCAGAGAGGCGAGCCGAAGCTCAGCGGGCAATAAGCGCCGGGGGCCCGCGACGATCGGGAACCCGGTGATGAGCCAGCGCCGAGAGCGGGCGGCGCTCGTCGTGCGGGCTGACGATCGGCGGCACCGTCACGGGATGCGCGACGAGCAGCGCCTCGACAATGCGGGCGAGAGCTGTCTCAAGCGCGGCGATCATCATGGTGACGGCCGCCATGCCCCGATACATCAGAACATAGGCGGCAGCAGCCGCGCCCAGGTGGGTCAGCAGCATCGGATCGCTGGAGGTCGCGGTGGCGGCATCGGAGACGGCGGGAAGTGCGCTCATCGTGTGGTCGGCATGCAACGAGGAGTGAGGGGCGAGAGCATCGGAGCCTGAGATCGGGCCGAAGAATGAGAAGAGAGCGTGGAACGCTACCTGGTCAATGATCACGCCGGCCGCTGCGCGCGTGCGCGTGAGTCGGGCGCCGATAACGATCATGCCGATGCCCGTCGAGACGGCTAGTGCGGAGAGCAGCGCGACGACCGAGGGGGTTCCGCCTCCCGCTGCAGCGTGGGCCGTGGCCGCGATGATCACCGAGACAAAGGCCACCAGTCCAGCGGCCGCAAGGCGGCTGCGGCGGTTCGAAAGGCGCTCTGACACGGTCATGACTCCTCCAGATTACGGCTCACGGGCTGGGTGGACGCTCACTATTCGGAGCGGGCGCCGCTGCCGTTGGGTGTCTCGCGACACCCGGGTGGGGGCAGGTGCACGCAGAACGTCGTGTGACCGCGTTAGGCTCGCGTGAGGGGTGGGTCGAGTGTGATCTGCTCCGTGAGTGAGGGGTGAGGCCATGGCTCGCATCGGAGAAAGCGCCGACCTGCTCAAGTGCTCTTTCTGCGGAAAGAGCCAGAAGCAGGTTCAGCAGCTCATCGCCGGCCCCGGCGT
>JAYUKK010000246.1:0-8974 GCA_043764515.1 Microbacterium sp. | reverse complement strand
CCGGCAGCAGGGCGCGATCCATTCCCGGGCCCAGCTTGATGCCCGTGGGCACGCGCTTGGCGATCGCGAGGGCGTCGGTGAGGCTCGGCGACCAGTCGTCGGGCGAGGTGAGCCGCGTGGCGCCCGCGCGACGGGCGGGGTCGAGCCAGACGCCATCGATATCGTCGAGAGGGTGCTCGAGTGCGTCGCCGTGCACGACGTCGGCGCTTGTGAACGGCATGAGGTTGTAGGCGGCGATCGCCGCGGTGGCTTCATCGCGCTCAACCGCCGTGACCCGCAGGTCGAGAGCCGCGAGAGCCATGGCGTCGCCGCCGATGCCGCAGCCGAGGTCGGCGACGCGCGTGAGCCCGGCCGCGGCAAAGCGACCGGCGTGCAGCGCGGCCACACGCAGCCGAGTGGCTTGTTCGAGGCCGTCGGGGGTGAAGAGCATCCGCCCCGCGAAAGGACCGAACTTCTCGACGGCTTTACGCCGAAGCCGGTACTGCGTGAGCACGGCAGCGACTCGCGCGGGAGAATGCCCCTGCTTGCGCAGGCGCGAGACCAGAGCGAGAGCGTCTCCGACACCGGCGCTCGGCTCGAGTTCGTCGAGCAGCCGGAGCGCTTCGGGCGTCAGCAACTCACGTAGCTCGCTCGCATCCATTCCCCGATCTTGCCACCCGGCGCGGCTGGCGGTGGCTGGCACTCGGATTGCGTGAGTGCTAACCGCTTCGATACAGTTGGCTTGGCACTCGCACGTCGAGTGTGCCAACCCCCACATCGTCGCAAGAACCGTCGTCGTAAGAAAGAAGAGGTCAACCGTGTCGGTCAGCATCAAGCCGCTCGAGGATCGCATCGTCATCACGCAGGTCGAAGCGGAGCAGACCACCGCTTCGGGTCTCGTCATCCCCGACACTGCCAAGGAAAAGCCCCAGGAGGGCGAAGTTGTCGCCGTCGGCCCCGGCCGCATTGACGACAATGGCAACCGTGTTCCGCTCGACGTCGCCGTCGGCGATCGCGTGCTGTACTCGAAGTACGGCGGCACCGAGGTGAAGTACGGCGGCCAGGAATTCTTGGTGCTGTCGGCTCGCGACGTGCTCGCGGTGGTCGTGCGCTAGTCGCATCCCCCTCGCATTCGAACCCCCGTTCCGCCTCGTGCGGCCGGGGGTTCGTGCGTTTCGGAGGCGTCAGACTGATCGGCGCCCGGGGACTACAGTGACTCCGTGCCCGACTCGCGACTCTCTTCCAGCGGGCTCGCACTCGCGGTTTCGGCCTACGGGCTCTGGGGCTTCCTGCCGATCTACTTCTTGCTGCTTGACCCCAGCACGCCTCTCGAGATCGTCGCGTGGCGCATCGTGCTCTCGCTGGTCTTTTGCGTGCTCTTGCTCGCGGTCACGCGGGCGTTCCGGCCCTTCGCCGCGCTGCTGCGCGACCGGCGCATCATGGGGTTGAGCTTGCTGGCCGGCATCCTCATCGCCATCAACTGGATCGTCTACGTCTACGGCTCGACCAACGGCTTCGTCGTGGAAGCCGCCCTCGGCTACTTCATCAACCCGATCGTCTCGATTGCGCTCGGCGTCATCTTCTTGCGCGAGCGCCTCCGCGTTGGTCAGTGGGTGGCCGTGGGCATCAGCGTGCTCGCGGTGCTGGTGCTCGCGATCGGCTACGGCCAGCCGCCATACATCTCGCTCGCGCTCGCCTTCTCGTTCGGGTTCTACGGCTATATCAAGAACCGCATGGGTGGGCAGGTCTCGGCCGTCGCGGGGCTCACGCTGGAGACCGCCTGGCTCGTGCCGGTTGCGGTCGTGACACTCGTCGTCGTGCAGCTGACGAGCGGCATCACGCTCGGCGCCTCGGGGCTGGGACACGCCATGCTGCTATCGCTGGCCGGCATCATTACGGCTGTACCGCTGCTGTTGTTTGCGGGGGCCACGCGGCGGCTCCCGCTCAGCGTCATGGGGTTCATCCAGTACTTTGCGCCGCTGATTCAGTTCATCTTCGGCGTCGCGGTATTGCTCGAGCCCATGCCGCCCGAGCGTTGGCTCGGGTTCGCGCTCGTCTGGCTCGCGCTCGTCGTGCTGTCAGTCGAGGCCGTCGTTCAGCGCCGACGCGCGCAGCGCCAGCGGCGGACGATGCCCGAAGAGACGGGCCCCGTCGAGACGGTCTGAGGGCTCACTCAGCCGAGGTCGTGCAGCGCGCCATCGAGCTCGGTGACGAAACGCTCGGCGTCGGCGCGCGAGAACGGCAGAGGCGGTCGGATCTTGAGCGAGGCATTGTCGCGGCCCGAGGCGCTGATGAGGATGCGCCGCTCGCGCAGGGCGCCCACGAGAGTCACCGCCGTGGCGGAGTCGGGCTCGCCCGCCGCGGGGTCTACGAGGTCGACGGCGAGGTACAGCCCGCTGCCGCGCACGCCCTGCAGTCGATCGTGACGTGCGGCGAGCGCATCGAGCATGCCCCGCAACTCGTCACCGATAGCCGCCGCGTGTTCGGGTAACCGCTCGTCGTGCAGTACTTCCCACGTCGCTCGCGCCGCGGCGACCGACACCGGGGTTCCGGCGAAAGTGTTGAAGTAGCGCACGCGCTCACCGAAGGCCCGCATGAGCGCGCGCTGAGCGACAAGTCCCGCGACAGGCACGCCATTCGCCATGGGCTTGCCGATGGTGACGAGGTCGGGAGTGAGCCCGTGATGCCGGTAGCCCCACAGCCCCGGCGCGCCCTCGCGCACCCCCAAGCGCCCGAACCCGGGTTGCACTTCATCGGCGATGACCAGCCCACCCGCGGCGTGCACGAGGCGTTGCACCTCGTCGAGAGCCGAGGAGGTACCGAGCGAAGGCGCAATAAACCCGTCGCTCGCGAATGCGGTGTCCACGATGAACGCCGCAACCCCGTGGCCCGCAGCCTGCAGGTCGGCAATCGCTGCGCGAGCATCCGCCACCATCGCCATGCCGTCGCCGACCGGCGGCCGCACCGTGCGCACCCACTCGCCGAGCGAATCGACTCCGCCGAGTGAGGGAGAGATCGCCGCGATCTCGGTCGTGACCCCGTGGTACGCGTTCTCCGTGACGATGACGCCGCGGTTGCCGGTCGCGTTTTTGGCCACACGCAGGGCGAGATCGTTGGCCTCCGAGCCCGTGCAGACGAGTGTGAGGGTGTCGAGCCCAGGCGTGAACGAGCCGATCAAGAGCTCGGCGTAGTCAATGAGTCCCTCGTGCAGATAGCGCGTGTGGGTGTTGAGCTGGGCGGCCTGCTCGGCGATTGCCGCCGTCACCCGCGGGTGAGAGTGTCCGACCGAGGGCACGTTGTTGTACACGTCGAGGTACTCGTCGCCGTCGCGGGTGTAGAGCTTTGTTCCGCTGCCGCGCACAAACTCGACAGGGTGCTCGTAGAACAGCCGGTACCCGGGCGAGAGCACCGCCTCGCGCCGATCGATGAGCTCGCGGGTGCGCGCGTCGAGGCCCGCCCGGTGTTCGGTAGTGAAGTAGGTGGCTGGTCCGATCATGCGCTGGTTCCGATTGTGCTCGGGATGCTCGCGCTCAGCTCACGCAGATCGCGAGCGATGGCGCTCAGGTTACGGCTCGCGTACGCCGTCGCCTGCGGGTTTGCGGCGGCGATGGCCGAGTTCAGGATGGCGCGCTGGGCGACCCGTAGCACGACGAGCCCGGGCAGCAACGCGTGCTCCTCGGCCGTGAGCGGCTGCTCGGTCTCGAAGCCGGCGACGTAGGCGCGCGCGGCCTGCCACGGCTCGCCCGCGTCACCGACGCGGCCGCGGGCGTACGACGCCGCCACGGCGAGGTCGGCCACGCGCGGCGTGCGCGTCATGTCACCAAAGTCGAGCACGCCGGTGATGGCGAAGGGCTCGGAGCGCACGAGCACGTTGTCGCCGTGCAGGTCGTTGTGCGCGAGCAGGGCGGGAAGCGCGCGCGCCGCGGGGAGGAGTGCATCCTGCGCCCGATCGATGGCCGCGCTCGCCGCACGGCGCAGTTCGTCGTCCGCGATCTGGTCACACAGCGGTGCGTACTGTTCGATGGTCAGCAGGTTCCAGGGCGTGATTGCGCCCTGCAGGGGTGGATCGGCCGCGTCGCCGATCGCGGCGATCGCCGACGCGAGACGCGCGTGCAGGGCACCCAGCGCTCCCGTGGCCGCGAGGGAGCGGGGCGCTGTGCCGAGCGGCTCGCCGTCGAGGTAGGTCAGCACGCGGACGAGTCGTGTCTGGCCGGCGGCATCGATGACGGTGGCCACGAGTGCGCCATCGGTCGTGCGCACGATCCGCTGCACGGGAAGTTCGGGATGCCCCTGCGCAAGACCATCGAGAACGACAACCTGGTCGTGCAGAACCCGGGCATCGTCGAGGGGGTGGGCAAACTTGGCGACGAGGTTCGCGTGCGCCGTGCGCACGAGGAAGGTGTCGTCGCGTTCCGTCGAGAGTCGTTCGAGCCGACGCACATCGAGTGCGTGGGTGCCCGCCAACAGCCGTTGGGCCGCATCGGCATCGAGTGCCACGAATGGCGCCGTGAGCGGTAAGGATGACGGCGCGGGCACACTCCCAGCCTATTCGCGCGGGGGTAGGGTGCCACTACCCCCTGGTCTCACGAAGGAGCATCGACATGGCTCGAATAGCGGTCATCGCCCTCGGGGTGTCGGTCTCGCTCGTGCTCGCCGGGTGCAGCGTCTCGCGACCGTTTCCGACCCCGACCTCGACCCCAACAGCGAGCGACGCGGTGGAGGCATTGGGCGATGGGGTGCTGCGCATCGGCACGCTCTTTCCCATGAGCGGCGACGTGGCCTCCATCGGACCGGGCATGGTGGCCGCGGTCGAGATCGCCGTGCGCGATATCAACGCCGCCGGGGGAGTTCTCGGCCAGCCCGTCGAAGCCGTGTATCGCGACTCCGGCGATGCCGCTCAGACACAACTCGAATCGGCGTTCGCCGATCTTGTTGCCCGCGGCATCGACGTCGTCATCGGGCCCACAGACTCAACGCTCGCCGAGCGCCTCTCGCCGCTGGCGACGGATGCCGGGGTGACGATGATCGCGCCGGCGACGCCCCTCTCGACGCCAGCCGAGCGCGTCTTTAGCCTCATCGCCAGTGCCGATCAGCAAGCCGACGCGATCATCGGTGCGATTGCCGACGAGGGAGGCGAGTCGGTGACCATCATCACCCCCGGCGATGCGGCCGGCCAGTCGTTTGAGCGGGCCGCACGGGCTGCGCTAGAGAGCCGAGGCATGCGGCTCGCGGGTATTGAGCAACTTGATGGCGCGACCACTCCGTCTCGGCTCGCCTTCAGTGTCGCGGGCGGGAAGCCAGACGCGGTCATCCTGGCCAGCTCAGCTGCCTTGGCCGCGCAGAATCAGGCCGTCATTGCGGCCCTCGCCGATCGTGGCGTGACCGGGGACCAGCTGTGGATGACCGCGCCAGCACTCGCGGACTACTCGACCACGGTCGCTGCCGGCCTCATGGAAGGAGCGCGCGGCGTGCGGGAGGGGGCGCCAACGAGTGACGACCTCTTCGTGCGACTCCGGCAATCAGACCCCGCTCTGTTGAGCGCCCCCTTCGCGTCGGAGACCTACGACGCGGTGGTGCTCGCGGCGCTCGCCGCTCAGCTCGCGGGCGACGACAGCGGTCACTCGGTCGCTGCGCACCTTCGCGAAGCGGCGCTCGGCGGCGTCCCGTGCGCGAGTTTTGGTGAGTGCATGGAGGTGCTGGCGAGCGAGCCCGACGGTGATTATGAGGGCGTGTCAGGGCCTGTCTCGCTCAGCGAACAGGGCGGGGTGGCCGATGGCGCCTTGAGTCTGTATCGCTACAACGCAGAGAATCGGGCAGAGCTCGTCGGCCCCCTCTCGGCACCAGGGCGTTAACCAGCGAATTCGCTCGTGTGCAACCGGCTGCGGCAGCGGAAAACGTTGGTCTGATGGGGCCGTGAGAACGTTTCGTGGCGTTACAGGGATGTAACCCTAATGAGTTGTGAATGAAGTCTGAGCACCGTACGGTGGCTAGGCGGCCACTCTTGTGGTTCTGCATCCTGAACACATTCGAAACCCAAGGAGCAACATGGGCGTTTTCACCACGGCTAACGGCCGTCGCTCTCGTTCTCTCAAGTCGATCCTCGGCGGCATTGCCGTCGTGGGCGCCAGCGCACTCGTTCTGAGTGGCTGCGCGACGACTGAGACCGAAGAGCCCGCCGGACCCACCGAGCAGCTGACCCTCAAGATCGGCACCATCCTTCCCCAGAGTGGCGCCCTGGCATTCCTCGGCCCGCCCGAGGAAGCCGGTGTTGCCCTCGCGGTGCAGGACATCAACGAGGCCGACCTCGGCATCACCGTTGAGGCCGTCTTCCGTGACTCGGGTGACACCACCACCGACACCGCCACTGTTTCGGTGACCGACCTCCTCTCGCAGGATGTCTCGGCCATCGTCGGCGCCGCGTCGTCGGGTGTCTCGAAGACCGTGATCGACCAGATCGTGGCTGCTGGCGTTGTGCAGTTCTCGCCGGCCAACACGTCGCCCGACTTCACGACCTACGCGGACGACAACCTCTACTGGCGCACCGCCCCCAGCGACCTGCTGCAGGGCGAGGTGCTCGGTAACCTCATCGCTGAAGACGGCGCTGCCACGCTCGGCATGATCGTTCTGAACGACGCTTACGGCACCGGCCTCGCCGGCGCGCTGCGCGCGACGTTCGAAGCCGCTGGTGGCGAGGTTGTCGCCGAGGAGCTGTTCAACGAGGGTGACACGAGCTTCGACGCTCAGATCTCCGCGCTGACCGCTGCTGCTCCCGACGCCATCGCCGTCATCACCTTCGACCAGGCCAAGGTCGTCGTCCCCGGTCTCGTGGGCGCGGGCTACCCCGGCAACCAGCTCTACTTCGTCGACGGTAACCTCGCCGACTACAGCGCTGACTTCGCCGCTGGCCTCGTCGATGGCGCGAAGGGCACCCTTCCGGGTCTCGACATCGCAACCCTGGGCAACTTCCAGGAGCGCCTGCTCGAGGTCGACCCCGAGCTGACCGAGTTCAGCTACGCGGCCGAGTCGTACGATGCCGTCGTCCTCCTCGCGCTCGCCGCTCTCGCGGCCGGCTCGACCGAGGGTGCCGACATCGCGGCCAAGCTGCAGGAGGTCTCCGGTGGTTCGGGCGATGGCGAGAAGGCGACCGACTTCGCGTCGGCCGCTGCCATCATCCTCGACGGTGGCGTCGTTGACTACGACGGCGTCTCGGGCCCGATCACGTTCGACGAGAACGGTGACCCCACTGAGGCGACCATCGGCGTGTACCAGTACGGTGCCGACAGCACGTTCAGCCGCATCAACTAGTTCGAACCTCACCGTTCTGAACTAGCGCGACTAGGAAGGGCCCCGACTTCGGTCGGGGCCCTTCTTCGTGCGCGGTGCGCGGGAGCGGCATCCGTCGCCATCGAGCAGGAACGTGAAAGGGCCCCACAGAGCGAAATTCGCTCTGTGGGGCCCTGTGCGCCGTTCTGCGGGCCTAATCTTGCCCGAGCGTTCCCAGGTACAGTCCGATGACCTTCGGGTCGTTCAAGAGCTCACGGCCCGTGCCCGTGTAGGCATCGGTGCCTTGGTCGAGCACATAGCCGCGGTCGCAGATCTGCAGGCAACGACGAGCGTTCTGCTCGACCATGATGGTCGTCACGCCCGCCTTGTTGATCTCTTTGACCCGCAAGAACGCTTCGTCTTGCCGCACGGGCGAGAGGCCAGCACTCGGCTCGTCGAGCAAGATCACTTCGGGGCTCATCATGAGCGCGCGGCTCATCGCGACCATCTGGCGCTCACCGCCCGAGAGCGAGCCCGCGCGCTGCCCGAGACGCTTCCCGAGCTCAGGGAAAATCGAGACGACGAAGGCGAGCCGGTGATCGAGCTCCTTCGGCTTCTGGAAAAGACCCATCTCGAGGTTCTCGCGAATGGTCAGTGTCGGAAACACGTTGTTTGTCTGCGGCACGAATCCCACGCCCTTGGCCACGAGCTTGTTGGCCTTGAGGTTCGTGATGTCTTCGCCGTACAGCGAGATTGTTCCTTCGCGTACCTTGACCAGACCGAAGATCGCCTTGAGCAGAGTCGACTTACCGGCGCCGTTCGGGCCGATGATGCCGATGAGCTCGCCCTCGTGCGCGGTGAGCGAACAGTCGTTGAGGATGTTGATGCCGGGTAGGTACCCAGCAGTGATGGCATCAGCGTGAACGACGACCTTACGCGTTTCGGTCACGGCGTCAGTTTTTTTCTTGGTCGGCGTCGTCATCGGCCAGCTCCTTGATCGCAGTCATCACACCGGTGTCGAGATCACCGAGGTCTTCGTCGTGGTGCGAGCCGAGGTAGGCGTCGATCACCGCGGGGTTCGCCATGACCTCGTGCGGGTCACCCTCAGCGACCACGCGACCCTCGGCCATCACGACGACCCAGTCGGCGATGTGGCGCACCATGTGCATGTCGTGCTCGACGAAGAGCACGGTCATGCCCTCGGTCTTGAGGTTCACGATGTGGTCGAGCAGCGACTGGGTTAGTGCCGGGTTCACGCCAGCCATGGGCTCATCGAGCATGACGAGCGTCGGCTGGCTCATGAGGGCGCGCGCCATTTCCAGCAACTTGCGCTGGCCGCCCGACAGGCTGGCCGCGTAGTCGTCTTTCTTGGTGTCGAGCTTGAACCGCGTCAACAGGTCCATCGCTCGCGCTTCGATCTCGGCCTCTTGCTTGCGCCAGATCCAGGGGAACAGCGCGCGCGCGAGGCTCTCGCCGCTCTGGCCCTTGGCGCCAAGCTTCATGTTGTCGAGCACGGTGAGCAGGCTCAGCGCCTTCGTGAGCTGGAACGTACGCACCTGGCCCTTGCGCGCCACCTTGAAGGCGGGAATACCCGAGATGCCTTTGCCGTCGAACGTCCACTCTCCCGTGTCGGGCTTGTCGAAGCCCGTCAGCAGGTTGAAGAGCGTCGTCTTGCCAGCACCGTTCGGACCAATGAGTGCCGTAATGGCGCCCCGCGGAATCTCGAGGTGGT
>JAYUKK010000245.1:0-2661 GCA_043764515.1 Microbacterium sp. | reverse complement strand
TCGGCATGCAGGCTTTTCTCACTCGCACCGAACCGGAGTTCGTGGGACGGTAGGCCTATGCGCTCACTGACTGCCACCGCCAGCACTGACTTCGTCCCGCTCGACACCTACGACCTCATCGTCATCGGTGCCGGTGCCGTGGGCGAAAACGTCGCCGATCGGGCTGTGCACGGCGGGCTCAGCGTGCTCATTGTTGAGGGCGAGCTCGTCGGGGGCGAGTGCTCGTACTGGGCGTGCATGCCGTCGAAGGCCCTCTTGCGAGCGGGCAGCGTGTTGCGGGCGGCACACGCCGTGCCGGGCGCGCGGGCGGCCGTCACGGGTGCCATCGATGCTCACGCCGTGCTGGCAAGCCGAGATGCCGTCGCGAGCGACTGGAACGACGCGGGCCAAGTGCGCTGGCTGCAGAAAACGGGCATCGCGCTGGCTCGCGGGCACGCGCGCGTCGACGGCGAGCGCCGCGTCGTGATCACGGCAGCTGACGGTTCGGCTCGTGCGGTGACGGCGACACACGCCGTTGCGATCTGCACGGGCAGTACCGCCGCACTGCCGCCCATCGACGGGTTGGCCGACGCGCGACCGTGGACCTCGCGCGAGATCACGAGCGCCGATAAGGTGCCGGCACGACTCGCGATTATCGGCGGCGGCGTGGTCGGGTGCGAGATGGCCACAGCCTTCGTCTCCCTCGGCAGCACGGTCACACTTCTCGCCCGCAGTGGGCTGCTCGCGGGAGTTGAAGAGTTCGCGGCCGCTGCGGTCGCTGAGCGATTGCGGGCCGATGGCGCCGAGGTGCTGCTCGACACCAGCCCCGATCGCGTCGACCGTCGCGCCGACGGCACCGTGGTTCTCACCCTGGCCGGGGGCCGTGAGGTCGAGGTCGACGAGGTCGTCGTTGCCACGGGCCGGGCGGCGGCCACGAGCGACCTCGGGCTCGAGACCGTGGGACTCGAGCCCGGCAGTTGGCTCGAGGTCGACGACACGTTGGGCGTGCGCGGATTCGACTGGCTGTACGCCGTCGGCGACGTCAACAAGCGCGCACTGTTGACCCACCAGGGCAAGTACCAAGCGCGAGCGGCGGGCGATGTGATCGCGGCGCGTGCGAGCGGAGCATCCGTCGACGACTCGCCCTGGGGCACACACGTCGCCACGGCCGACCACGACTCGGTGCCGCAGGTCACGTTCACGAGCCCCGAGGTTGCGAGCGTTGGCCTGACTGCGGCGCAGGCCCAGCACAAGGGGTTGCGCACGCGCGTCGTCGACTATGAACTCGGTTGGCTCGCGGGGGCGACCGTGCACGGCGACGACTACCGCGGCACGGCGCGCATGGTCGTGGACGAAGACCGCGGAGTCATCGTTGGCTTCACTCTCGTGGGCGACGATGTGGGCGAAATGCTGCACGCTGCAACAATTGCGATCGTTGGTGAAGTGCCGATCGCGCGCTTGTGGCACGCCGTCCCCTCGTATCCCACGCTGAGTGAGATCTGGCTTCGACTGTTGGAAGGATACGGCCGCCCATGACGACACCCCCGACCCCGAAGAAGGGCCGCGCGGCCCGTACCGTCGATCGACTCGCGGGCAATCGTGCTCTGCGCGCCATCGGGCTTCACCCGGTCGTGGCGCGGCCCGGATACTGGTTCGCCACCGCCGTTGGCGTTACCTGGGGTGCCGTCGCCGGCGGCTTCAAGGTCTCGCGCCGCGGCGGTGTGATCGTGTGCGCGGGAATGCCCAGCTGGGCCTTCGGCCGCGGAGGCACGACGATTGGCGCGGCTTACCTCACGCGCGACAACACGCGCGATGACGTTCTCGAGCACGAAGCCGTGCACCGCGCGCAGTGGAAAAAGTATGGGCTCGCGTTCATTCCGCTCTATGTGGCGGCGGGGCAGGATGCGCGACGCAACCGCTTCGAGGTCGAAGCCGGCCTCGACAAGGGTGGGTACCGCTAGCGCCGGTCGCCACCACTTCCGTAGCCGTCACCACTGCGGCGGGTGAATGCGGTGTGCGCCCCGCGAGCGCTCGAACTGCGCCCCGAGCGCAAGCAGAGTGGCCTCGCCGCCGGGGCGGCCGATGAGCTGCACGCCCATGGGGAGCCCCGGCTGATCCGAGGTCGACGGCGTGAGGCCAACCGGCAGAGTCAGCGCGGGCAGCCCGGCCACGTTTACGAAACTCGTGTACGGCGTGTACTGCACCTGCTGGGTGAAGTTGCGGTCAGCATCCACCGCGTCGTACCAGCCGAGGGGGCGCGGCGTCATGGCGAGTGCGGGCGTGAGTACGGCATCGACCGTCGAGAGTCGCGCGATGACTCGGCGTTCGAAGCCGGTGAGCCACGCGAGAGCTTCGGCGAGCGACTCGGCCGTGAGCGCACGGCCTCGGTCGACGAGCCACGCGGTGAGCGGCTCGAGCAGAGCTATCTCGTCGGGCGTGCGCGCCGGTATGCCCGCGGCACTTGCCATCCAGACCGTGCGAAAGTGCCGGCCATAGTCAGGGTCGGGCTCGAGCGCGATGTCGTCGATGCCGTGGCCGAGCGCGCTGAAGCCCACGATGGCCTCCTCGAGCGCCCATCGGGCCTCGGGCTCGAGCGAGATCTCGGTGTACTCGTCCCACGGTGACGTGGTCATGACGCCGAGCTGGTAGCGACCTTCCCCGCGCACCGCGGCGCTCAGCAGC
>JAYUKK010000244.1:0-9062 GCA_043764515.1 Microbacterium sp. | reverse complement strand
CGAAGAGCACGATGCCGACCACGAACAACACGAGGAACGTTATGACCGCCGTCAAGAACACCGGGTTCAAGAGGATTCCGAGCATGGCAGCGACGGCGATGACGCCGGCCACAATCGCGCCGCCCACACCGGTCGGCGACACGTAGGGTCGCTTCACGTCGGGCAGCTTGCGGCGCAGGATCACGAACGAAACCATCTGCATGATGTAGGCGATCACCGCGCCGAAGACGGCGATGAACAGAATCACGCCCGACGCTGTACCTGCCGCGTCAGGGTTGATCGCCGGAATCACGAGCAGCACGAGCGTCAGGATGAGGTAGCCGACAACCGCGCCCACGAGCAGGGCAACCCACGGGGTCTTGTGCTTCGCTCCGGTGAGCGACAAGAACTTGGGGTAGTAGCCCGCACGCGACAGCGAGTACATGTTGCGACCGTAGGCGAACATGATGCCCTGCAGCGACGCCAGCAAACCGACGAGCGCGAAGAGCGCGAGAATGGCGGCGACGGACTCGGGCAGGAACACCCGGAATCCGGCGAGGAGCGGCTCGCCACTGTCGAGACCCTCAGAAATCGCGGCCGTTCCCGTCACAGCGGGGTTCAGCACGAGCACCAGAATCGCGAAGAACGCGAGGGCGATGACGCCCCACACGCTGGCCCGCGGGATGTCCTTCGTCGGGTTCTTCGACTCTTCCGCCGCGAGCGGCAGCGACTCGATACCGAGGAAGAACCAGATCGCGAATGGCAATGCGAAGAGGATTCCAATGGCTCCGAACGGCAGGAAGGCGGTGTTGCCGTCGGTGGCCGGGATGTTGAGGAGCGAGTCGAAGTTGACAGAACCAGAAACGATGGCGCCCACCGCGAAGAACAGAATCACGCCAATCGAAATCACGGCGACGATCAGTGCGAACCGGAAACCGACGTTGGCACCGAGCGAGTTCAGCCCGACAAAGGCTACGTAGAGAATGAGCCACCACAGCGGTTGCGGCAGCGACGCGCCAGTGAGGCCAAGAAGTGCGCTGTCGGCGTAGAGCGCCGAGAACCACACGACAACAGCGGTCGTCACGACATATTCGATCGTCTCGGCGAGGCCCGTCACGAAACCGCCCCACGGGCCCATGGCCGCGCGAGCAAACGAGTAGGCGCCACCCGTATGAGGCATGGCCGCCGACATTTCACCGATCGAGAAGATCAGAGTGAAGTACATGACGATGATGATGACCGTGGCGATCAGCAGGCCACCCCAACCGGTGGTCGCGAGGCCGACGTTCCATCCCGAGAAGGCACCCGAGATAACGGCGGCAATACCAATGCCCCAAAGGCCCCAGAAGCCAGCGCTTCGGCGAAGTCCACGTTTCTCGAAGTAACCCTCATCGGCGCGCTGATACGTAGCGCCCGAAGCCTTAGTGGTGCTTGTGCTCATGAATGTCCTCCAGGGGAGCGGCGGGGGTGGTGGGGATGGGTCAGCACACGAGCGAAAACGCCACAATGCGCCTTGGCACACGAGCATGGCCGCAAAGGTGGGGCTTGTCCACCTTTAGAAACGAAAAGTTCGGATGATTCTTCTTTCCGTGGTGGGGCTCTGTGGTACTAATGGTCGACACTCGCGCCAAGGGAGGCTCCATGTCTGCATCACCGACGACGGTTCGTTCGGGAAATCTGACGATCGCTGAGCTCGAATCGCTCATTGATGCGAAGGAGATCGATACCGTCATCGTCGCGTTCGCCGACATGCAAGGCCGGCTCGTCGGCAAGCGCGTTTCTGCCCGACTCTTTCGCGAAGAGGTCGCTGCACACGGCGCGGAGTGCTGCAACTATCTGCTGGCCGTCGACGTCGAGATGAACACCGTCGAGGGTTACGCGCTCTCGTCGTGGCAGACCGGATACGGCGACATGGTCATGCAACCCGACATGGGCACGTTGCGGCGCATCCCGTGGCTGCCGGCAACGGCGCTCGTCATCGCCGACCTCCAGCGCATGGATGGCGGGCCCGTGGCCCCGAACCCCCGCCAGATTCTGCAGAGCCAGATCGATCGGCTCGCCGAGCACGGCCTCGTGCCGTACGTCGGCACCGAACTCGAGTTCATCGTTTTCGACGAGACCTATCGCCAAGCGTGGGCCAAGGGCTATGACAACCTGACGCCGGCGAGCGACTACAACATCGACTACGCGCTGCTCGCCTCGAGCCGTATGGAACCCCTGCTGCGCGATATTCGCAATGGCATGGACGGCGCCGGAATGTACTGCGAGGGCGTCAAGGGCGAGTGCAACTTCGGCCAGCAAGAGATCGCCTTCCGCTACGCCCACGCCCTCGCGACGTGCGACAACCACGTCATCTACAAGAACGGCGCGAAAGAGATCGCCGACGCGCACGGCAAGGCGCTCACCTTCATGGCCAAGTTCAACGAGCGCGAAGGCAACAGCTGCCACATTCACTTGAGCGTGCGTGGCACCGACGGTTCGGCCGTCATGGCGGGCGACGGCGCACACGGTTTCTCGCCGCTTATGGAGCACTGGCTCGCGGGCCAGCTGGCCGCCATGCGTGAGCTCAGCCTGTTCTTCGCCCCCACCATCAACTCGTACAAGCGCTACGTGCCCGGCAGCTTTGCCCCCACGGGCATCGCGTGGGGCGTCGACAACCGCACGTGTGCCCTCCGTGTCGTCGGCTCGGGCCACAGCTTGCGCATTGAGAACCGGGTTCCGGGTGGCGACGTCAACCCCTACCTCGCCACCGCGGCCATCATCGCTGCGGGCCTGTACGGCATCGAAAACAAACTCACGCTGCCGGAGATCTTCACCGGCAACGCCTACGCGGCCGACCTGCCGCGCGTGCCCTCGACGCTGCGCGATGCGGCCGAGCTGTTCTCCGGCTCCGAGCTCGCGCGCGCCGCGTTCGGTGACGAGGTCATGGCGCACTACCTCAACATGGCGGCCGTTGAGCTGTCGGCCTTCGACGCGGCGATCACCGACTGGGAGCGCATCCGTGGCTTCGAACGGTTCTGAGTCAAACGTCGACGTCGGTCGGCGCCCCGTCATTGGGCTGACGACGTATCTGGAACAGACGCAGTGCGGGGTGTGGGATGTTCCCGCCGCGTTCTTGCCGAAGGTCTACTTCGAGGCGGTCTCGCGTGCCGGCGGCATCGCGGTGCTCGTGCCACCCCAGCCGCTCGACGAGGCGGGAGCCGACGCTGTGCTCGACGGCCTCGACGGCATCATTCTTACGGGGGGCAAAGACGTCGATTCGCGACGCTATGGTCAAGACCCGCACCCCACCAACGACGCGCCGCGGCTCGATCGCGATGCGATCGAAGACGTACTTCTCGCGCGGGCGATGGAGCGTGACATCCCGTTTCTCGGCATCTGCCGCGGCTTGCAGGTGCTCAACACGGCGCTGGGCGGCAGTCTGATCCAGCACCTACCCGACGCGATCGGCTCGACGCGCTACAACGCGGGCGGGGGCGTCTTCACGCCCAACGCCGCGATTATCGAGCCCGGCACCCGAACAGCCGCACTGTTGGGCGATCGCGTGACCGTCCAGAGCTATCACCACCAGGCGATCGACGATGTCGCGCCCGGGCTGACCGTGAGTGCTCGCGGTGATGACGGCATTGTGCAAGCGGTAGACGTCGACGCCATGACCTTTGGCGTGGCGGTGCAGTGGCACCCCGAAGAGTCGGCGGCCGAGGATGCGCGACTGTTTGCGGGTCTCGTCGACGCCGCGGTGCAGTACCGAGAGAACCGAAAGGCCCGCGCATGAGCGAGACCACCCTCGTCAACCCCGCTGACGAGACCGTCATCGGCACGGTGCGGCACACGACGCTCGAGGAGGTCGACGACGCCGTGGCGCACGCGGTCGTGGCACAAAAGGCGTGGTTCGCTCTCGCCCCCGTCGACCGAGCGCGCGCGCTGCGGCGCTTCGCCGCGACGGTCGACGCGCACCTCGAAGAACTCGCGCAACTCGAAGTGCGCAACTCGGGGCACCCGATCGGCGCTGCCCGATGGGAGGCGGGCAACGTGCGCGACGTGCTCGACTATTACAGCGGCGCCCCCGAGCGCATGATCGGCCAGCAGATTCCGGTGGCGGGCGGTCTCGACGTCACGTTCCATGAACCGCTCGGCGTGGTCGGCGTCATTGTGCCGTGGAACTTTCCTATGCCGATTGCGGCATGGGGTTTCGCCCCGGCGCTCGCCGCCGGCAATGCGGTGCTGCTCAAGCCTGCCGACTGGACCCCGCTCACCGCGATTCGCCTGGGCGAACTCGCGCTCGAGTCGGGCCTGCCCGAAAACCTCTTCCAGGTGCTGCCCGGTCGTGGCTCCGTCGTCGGCGACCGCTTTGTGACGCACGAGCACGTGCGCAAGGTTGTCTTCACGGGCTCCACTGAGGTGGGCAAGCACGTCATGGCGGGATGCGCGGCGCAGGTCAAGCCCGTCACCCTCGAGCTCGGCGGCAAGAGCGCGAACATCGTCTTTGCCGACGCCGACCTCGAAGCCGCGGCATCCGGAGCCCCCGGTTCAGTGTTCGACAACGCGGGCCAAGACTGCTGCGCGCGCTCGCGACTGCTCGTGGAGCGCAGCGTGCTCGACCGCTTCCTCGAGCTGCTCGAGCCTGCCGTGCGGGGCTTCCGCGTCGGTGACCCGAACGACGAGGCGACGGAGATGGGCCCGCTCGTCTCAAAGGGTCACTTCGACAATGTGCAGGAGTTCCTCGACGGCAGCGTTCCGGTTGCCTTCAGCGGTACGGCCCCCGACGGCCCCGGTTACTGGATGGCCCCGACCGTCTTGTTGCCGAACCGCACCGACCGCGTCGCGACCGAAGAGATTTTCGGCCCCGTGGTCTCGGTGCTGCCGTTCGACGACGAGGCTGACGCGATCGCGCTGGCGAACGACTCGATCTTCGGTCTGTCGGGCTCGATCTGGACCCGCGACTTGGGCCGCGGCATCCGTGTCGCCCGGGGGGTCGAGAGTGGCGCGCTGAGCGTTAACTCGCACTCGTCGGTGCGTTATGCCACCCCTTTCGGCGGGTTCAAGCAGAGCGGGCTCGGGCGAGAGCTCGGGCCGGATGCTGCGCTCGCCTTTACCGAGACCAAAAACGTTTTCTTCTCGCACAGCTAAGGAGCACACGACCATGACCATTACCCCCATCGACCTGACCCAGCGACTCACGGGCAAAGTTGCCGTCATCACCGGTGGCGCGAGCGGAATCGGCCTTGCGACCGCCCGTCGCTTCGCCGCCGAGGGTGCCATCGTCGTCATCGGCGACATGAACCCCGAGTCGGGCGAGGCCGCGGCAGCCGAAGTCGGGGGCCTGTTTGTCCAGGTCAACGTGACCGACGAGGCCGAGGTCAACAACCTTTTCGACACCGCGCAGGCCACTTACGGCTCGCTCGACATCGCCTTCAACAACGCGGGCATCTCGCCGCCCGACGACGACTCGATCGAGACGACCGAGCTGCCCGCGTGGGACAAGGTGCAAGAGGTCAACCTCAAGAGTGTTTACCTGTGCTCGCGCGCCGCGCTGCGACACATGGTCGCCCAACAGTCGGGCTCAATCATCAACACGGCCTCGTTCGTGGCCGTCATGGGCAGCGCGACGAGCCAGATCTCGTACACCGCGAGCAAGGGCGGCGTTCTCGCCATGACGCGCGAGTTGGGTGTGCAGTTCGCTCGCCAGGGAATCCGCGTCAACGCGCTGTGCCCGGGACCGGTGAATACGCCGCTGCTGCAAGAGCTCTTTGCGAAAGACCCGGAGCGCGCGCAACGTCGCCTCGTGCACATTCCGAAGGGCCGATTCGCCGAACCCGAAGAACTTGCCGCGGCGGTCGCCTTCCTTGCGAGCGACGACTCGTCGTTCATCACCGCCTCGACGTTCCTCGTCGATGGGGGCATCAGCGGCGCCTACGTCACCCCGATGTAGGGTCGCGGCCATGGCGAGCGGGAGTGGCGAGGCGACGGATCGCGTCGTGGAGCCCGCAAGCCTCGGCGCCAGCGAATCGCCAGAGCATGTCGAGTCGCTCGCGCAGGAGGCGCTCTCGCGCCCCGTGCGCGGCGGCAACGCTTTTGAAGAGACGCTCGCCCGCCTGTTGCAGCTCATCCGACTCGGCATCGTCGGCCCGGGCGAAGCGCTCGCACCCGAGCGCGAGCTCGCCACACGCTTCGAGGTGAGTCGCGACACCGTGCGCGAGGCGATCCGCTCACTCGCGGACGCCGGCTATCTCGAGTCGCGGCGGGGTCGGTATGGCGGCACTTTCGTGTGCGATCCGTTGCCCCGAGCCGACGGCGAGCCCGCGCTCGAGACCTCCCTGGCCGACCTTGACGACATCCTTACCCTTCGTTCGGTGCTCGAGGTAGGTGCTGCGCGCGCGGCGGCGGCCCGTGCCCTCACCGCAGCCGAGCGCGAATCGCTGCACGTGCGGTTGCAAGAACTCGCGGCGGCCGACCCCGCCGACTACCGGCGTCTCGACTCGCGGCTGCACCTCACCATCGCAGAGCTCTCGGGTAGCCCGAGCCTCGTCTCGCTCGTTGCCCAGAACCGCATGAGCGTTAATGGGCTGCTCGACCGCATCCCGCTGCTCGCCCCCAACATCGCGCACTCCGATCAGCAGCACGAACAGATCGTGTGGGCCGTGCTCATTGGCGATGCCGATCGAGCGGCAACGGCCATGGGCGAGCACCTCGAGGGTTCGCAGTCGCTCTTGCGCGCGTTCCTCGCCTAGGTGCGAGCGGGCTGTCGGGTCACGGCGCGACGGGCGTAATCCAGCGTCTCGCTGAGCCACGCGCGCCGCTCGTCGTCGGTACCGCACGCTCGGGTTGAGACCTCCGCCACGACCGATCCGGTGAATCCGCGTCGAGCCAAGAACTCCAACACTTCAGCGACGGGCTGCACACCACGACCCGGAACCAGGTGTTCGTCAAGGATGCGGTCGTTGGGTTCTCGGGATGAACCGTCACACAGGTGCACGTGCTGCAGCCGGTCGCCCCACTGCTGGGCGAGGTCAAGCGCGCTGACACCCGCCAGTGCCGCGTGCGAGAAGTCGAGCGTCAGGGCGTCGACGTCGAGCGAGCCGGGGTTCCAGCTGGGAGCGTAGGCGTCGCGGTCACGCCCGTTGACCGTGACCGGAAACATGTTCTCGACCGCGACCATGACGCCGTACCGGTCGCTCACCTGCCGGACCGAGGAGGTGAAGTGTCGAGCCGAACGGGCCTGCCAGCGAAACGGCGGGTGGACCACCACGGTGTGCGCTCCGACCTGCCGCGCGAGCGCCGCCGAACGGTCGAGCTTGCGATGGGGGTCGGCTCCGAACACGAAGGCCGTCAAGACCAATACAGGGGCGTGGATGCTGAGCACGGGCATCCCGAATCGTTCACTGAGGGCGCTGATGACGCGGGGGTTGCGCGTGTCAGGGTCGCTCGTCACCATGATCTCGACCCCGTCGTACCCGACCTCGGCGGCCAGGCGAAATGCGTCGTGCAAGCGACGCGGCAGAGCGCTCGTGGTTGCCATTCCGATGCTGATCACGGCGCCACTGTATGGCGCGCGGGCACGCCCGATTGCGAGCCCGGAATGAACGCCTCGTGACAGTTGGTCGAACCGCCCGTGTCATCGGCGCGGCACCGCGAGCATGCCCGGGAGGCCTCGCAGGCCCGACTGATACCGTGGCGACGACCGGACAGCCCCGCACCGACGATTCCCCCGAGCACCAGCCCTGGAAACGAGCGAGCGACATGACCGACCATCCGCGCTACGACTTTGTCGTGGTTTCGAACCGATTGCCCGTCGACCGCGTTGTCGATGCTGATGGCGCTGCGCGCTGGCAACACTCGCCGGGTGGCCTCGTGACGGCTCTCGAACCTGTGATGCGTGCGTCGCACGGGGCCTGGGTTGGGTGGGCTGGGCAGCCCGATCTCGAGCTCGAGCCTTTCGTTTCAGACGACATGATGCTCGTACCGATCTCGCTGAGCCCGCTCGAGATTGAGCAGTACTACGAGGGCTTTAGCAACGACACTCTGTGGCCGCTCTATCACGACGTCATCGCCTCGCCGAGTTTTCACCGCGAGTGGTGGGAGGCCTACGTCGAGGTCAACCAGCGGTTCGCCGACGCGAGTGCGCGAGTCGCGGCCCCGGGTGCCACGGTGTGGGTGCAGGACTATCAACTGCAGCTCGTGCCGCGCATGTTGCGCGAGCAGAGGCCCGACCTCACCATCGGTTTCTTCAACCACATTCCCTTTCCGCCCTTTGGGCTCTACGCGCAGTTGCCCTGGCGCAAGCAGGTCATCGAAGGACTGCTCGGCGCCGACGTCATTGGGTTTCAACGCGTCGCCGATGCCGGTAACTTTTCGCGCGCCGTGCGCCGACTTCTCGGGTACGCCACGCGCACTCCCGAGATCCATGTTCCCGATGGGCTGGGTGGGCACCGTTCGGTCATCGCGAAGGCCTTCCCTATCTCGATCGATGTCGAAAGCTTCGAAGAGATTGCGCGGCGGCCCGAGGTTCAGGCCCGCGCGCAACAGATTCGCGATGACCTCGGCAACCCCTCGACGATCATGCTGGGGGTCGACCGCTTGGACTACACGAAGGGCATCCGTCACCGCCTGAAAGCGTTCGGCGAGCTGCTCCACGAGGGCACGATTTCGGTGGGGGATGCTGTGCTCGTGCAGGTCGCGAGCCCCAGCCGCGAGCGCGTGGCCGCCTACATGCAGCTGCGCGACGAGATCGAGCTGACTGTCGGGCGGCTTAACGGCACGTACGCGACGATCAGCCACAGCGCCGTCGCCTACCTGCACCACGGATACCCGCGCGAAGAAATGGTCGCGCTCTACCTTGCCGCCGACGTCATGCTCGTGACGGCCCTGCGCGATGGCATGAACCTGGTGGCGAAAGAGTTCGTGGCGTGCCAGCTCGACGAGGGCGGGGTGCTGGTGCTGAGCGAGTTCGCGGGAGCCGCTGATGAGCTCAAGAACGCCCTCTTGGTGAACCCGCATGACATTGACGGGCTGAAAGACGCGATGGTCGCCGCCGTGCGCATGCCGCAACGCGAGCGCACAACACGGATGCGCGCCCTCCGTCG
>JAYUKK010000243.1:0-9063 GCA_043764515.1 Microbacterium sp. | reverse complement strand
TGCTGAGGGCCTCGAGCCCCTCGGCGTCGGCGAGGGCGAGCGCGGCCTGCAGCACGCGGTCGTGGGTGAGGGCATCCCGAGTGCGCGCCATGGTCTCTCCTTGACAGTGTCGCCGCGGTGTCATAGTTTACGGCGTAAGCATACACTGTAAACAACCGAAAGGCGCGTGATGAAGTCCGTTGTCGCAACGACCTATGGCGGCCCTGAGGTGCTGCGGGTCGTGGATGCTCCGCCGCCCGTCGCCGCCGACAACCAGGTGCTCGTGCGCGTCGCCGCGAGCTCGATCAACCCGCTCGACTGGCACGAGCTGCGCGGCACGCCCTACGTGGTGCGGATGATGCGCGGCCTGCGCGCCCCCAAGCCGAGCGGCCAGGCTATGGGGTCTGACGTCGCGGGTGTCGTCGAGTCGGTGGGTGCTGGCGTCACACGTTTTGCTGTGGGCGACGCGGTGTTCGGCTTCGGGTCGGGCGCCTGGAGCGAACTTATGGTCGTGGGCGAAGCTGGCCTCGTGCCAAAGCCCGACAGTCTCTCGATGACTGACGCCGGTGGGGTCGGCGTCGCGGCCATCACGGCCCTCCAGGGTCTGCGGCGCGGGGGTCTCGTTGCCCCGCTCACGTGGGGCCCCGGAGAGGTCGAGCCGATGCGCCCGCGCGTGCTCATCATCGGAGCGTCGGGCGGGGTCGGCACGTTCGCCGTGCAGATCGCCAAGCTGCTCGGCGCTCACGTCACGGCCGTAACGAGCACGCGCAATGTCGAGCTTGTCGCGCGCCTCGGAGCTGACGACGTCATCGACTACACGACCACCGAGGTGACGCAGGGCCTGGCTCGTTTCGACCTGATCTTTGAGCTCGCCGGAAACCGGCGGCTGCGCGACCTGGCGCGCATCCTGACCCCGACGGGTTCGCTCGTGGCATGCGGTGCGCCGAACGGGGATTGGGTTGCCCCCCTTGCCGCACCGGCGGGATTAGTGCTCGCCTCGCGGTTCTCGAAGCGCACGTTTCAGTCGTTCTTGGCCAAGCGCGACACCGTCGACCTTCAGACGATCGCCGACTGGCTCGGGTCGGGCGCGCTCCGCGTTGTCATCGATGAGGTTTACCCGGTAGAGCGCATCGCCGACGCGGTCGCGCACGCGGAGCCCGGGCACGCGCGGGGCAAAGTGGTGGTGACCCTGTCAGGGGCCGACGGTTTCGAGCGGGTTCTGCTTCGCTGACTAGGATCACGCCATGGGCATCACCGTCGCGGTCGTCGGTTTAGGGTTCGGACGCGACTTCGTGCCTCTATACCTGCGGCATCCCCAGGTCGACCGCGTCGTGCTCGTCGATGCCGATGACAGCCGGCGTGCGGCAGTCGCGACGGAGTTTGGAATCGCGCATCGAGACGGCCCTGGCTATGGCGACCTCGCCGCCGTATTCGCCGACCCGACGATCGATGCCGTGCACGTTCTGACCCCGGTGGCGACGCATGCCGACCTGGTCGTCGAGGCGCTCACCGCGGGCAAGCACGTGGCGTGCGCGGTACCGATGGCGACGACGCTCGACGACATTGACCGGATCCTCCGCGCACAAGAGCTGAGCGGCACGACCTACATGATGATGGAGACGGCCGTGTACGGCCGCGAGTTTCTACTCGTCGACCGTTTGGTCTCCGCGGGGGAGTTTGGCGCCCTCACGCTCTACCGCGGCTTTCACATTCAGAATCTCGACGGCTTTCCCGCCTACTGGCAGGGCTACCCGCCGATGCACTACGTCACGCACGCGCTCTCGCCCGCTCTGGCGCTGCTCGACTCCTCGGTCGAGAGCGTTCGATGCGTGGGTGCCGGTCGCCTGACCGAGGCGCGCCGAACGGGCGGTTTCGACAACCCGTTCCCCACCGAAGTCGGTTTGTTCCGGATGCGCGCCTCCGACATGATCGCCGATGTGACCATGGCGTTCTTCCAGACGGCGCGTCCGTACGGCGAAGGCTTCTGCGTCTACGGTGAGCACCTCGGCTTCGAGTGGGCAGGCGATGACGCCGAGGAGGGTGTTCTGTACCGCATGCTGCCTCCCCACGAGGGAGACCGCGGCAATCGCGTCGTACGCGAGCCCATCGCCGAGAACGACCACGGGGCACAGTTGCCCGAAGAGCTGCGACCCTTTACGGGCATCGCGGAGGTTCAGCTCGACGGCATGCCGCGAGCGGTGCGTATGGAGCCCGGGCACGGGGGCTCGCACCCCTACCTCGTGCACGAGTTCATCTCCAGCATTGTCGACGGCCGCGCGCCGCGCATCGACGCGCGGGTTGCTGCCGCCTGGACGGCACCCGGTATCATCGCTCATCAGTCAGCGCTCGCCGGCGGTGCCGAGCTGGGAGTGCCCGACTACTCTCACTGATCGCATCGAGCCCGAGGAGTACACGTGTCGTTCCAGGCCTACCTTGATGCGGTCGAAGCCAAAACGGGCAAGACCCCGCGGGCGATTGTCGACGAAGCTGTGTCGCGCGGCTACGACGATGCGAGCGTCAAGGCCGGGGTGATCGTGCAGTGGCTTGCCGATGACTATGGGTTAGGGCGCGGCCACGCTATGGCGATCGTGCACGTCATCAAGAAGGGCCCCGTGATCGATCCGAAGCACGTGAACTCGGGCGGCACCCACAGCGACCCCAGCAATATCCTGTGGCTCGACGGCGTCGCAACAAAGCCGTAACCCTGCCCTTTTAGACTCACAACGTGGTCGCGAACTCCGAGAAGCCCGTGATGCTCTTCGAACGCGTGGAGCTGTGGGAGGAGTGGCTCGAAGCGCATCCCGAACACCCGGGGGTTCGACTCAAGATGCGCAAGAAACGCTCGACGGCCCCCGGCATCACCTATGACGAAGCGCTCGATTCTGCGCTGTGCTTCGGGTGGATCGACGGGCAGATCTACGGCTTCGACGATGACTACTCGCTGCAGGTGTTCACGCCCCGACGGCCGCGCTCGGTCTGGTCGCAGCGCAACGTCGGCATTATTGAGCGCCTGACCGAGGCTGGCCGCATGAGGCCGCCGGGCATCGCTCAGGTCGAGCGCGCGAAGGCCGATGGTCGGTGGGATGCCGCCTACAGTCAGAAAAGCATGGTCGTTCCCGCAGACCTGCAGGCTGCTCTGGATGCCTCGCCTGCAGCCGCGACCACGTTCGCCGCAATCAGCTCGACAGCGCGATTCGGCATCGTCTTTCGTCTGGATGGCGTCGTGCGGGCCGAGACGCGCGAACGCAAGCTTGCCGGCTACATCGAGCAGCTCGAGCGCGGCGAGTCGCCGATCTAGATCGCGGCCGCGGGTACCTCGATTGCCCCGGTGCGTGCCTCGCGGTCGCTGCGGTCTTTGCGCAATGCCGTGCCGCCAATGATGAGCGCGCAGGCGATGATGACGAGGTTCTTGACGATGTATTGGCCCTCGAGCGTGAGCCCCCAGGGCACAACGGTGAACGTCACGGCCGGAAGCAACACGAGCGGCAAGAACGTCGCTGGCATCTGCGGAATCAGCAGCAGCAATGCGAGGCGCGTCAGCGGCGGGAAGAGGAACGCGACGCCGATCGCGACCTCCCACAGGCCGATGAGCGGAATGATGATTTCGGGCGTCAGCCAGTAGACCGTTGCGGCTACCAAGTCATAGGCAGGGCTCAGGTCGCCGATCATTTTGAGCGCGCCGAACCAGATGAAGACGATGCCCAAGGCAAGGCGCGCAAACGTGATGCCGACGGCATCCATCGTCCAGACGACGAGGCGATCAAAGCGGTCGAACAGGGCCCTGATGGTCGCGGTGATCGTTGACATGGCAACTCTTTCTCGTGGGTGATTCGACGCTAAGCGACGCTGCTGGGTGCGCGGTGCTCGCCCGGTGTGCACGGGCTGACCGAGGCGGTAACGTGTCGCCATGACGCCCTCGATCGCTGTGCCGACCATCAGCCTCGACCGCGACCCTGTGCTCGTCGGGCGCGAGTTCGACGAGACTCTGCGCACGGTTGGTTTCTTTCAGGTCATCGACCACGGCGTTGACGCCGCCGTCGCCGACGCGGCGTGGAACGCGGCGCGCGCATTCTTCGATCTGCCGCTCGCCGACAAGCTCGCGGTCGAGCGGGCGCCGGGCGGGCTCTATGGCTACTTTCCGATGCGCAGCGAGTCGCTCGCGGCCTCGCGCGGCGAGGTGACGCCGGGCGACCTGAAAGAGTCGTTCAACATGGGGCCGGGCATCCGCCCCGCACATTCGGCCGTCAACGAGACCGAGGCGGCGCTGTTCACGGCCAATGTGTGGCCCGATGCTCTGCCCGAACTGCGGCGCGCGTGGCAGGCGTACTACGCAGAGATGGGCCGCCTGGCTGATCGACTCATGGGCATGTTCGCGCTGGGGCTCGACCTGTCCGCCGAGTACTTCGCGCGACACATTGATGCGAGCCCGAGCGCGTTGCGGGCGATCAACTACCCCGAGCAGACGCACGCGCCGGAGCCCGGGCAACTGCGCGCGGGCGCCCACACCGACTACGGCACGCTCACGATCTTGCGGCAAGAAGCGGGGCGTGCGGGCCTCGAAGTGCACGACGAAGCGACCGACTCCTGGGTACCGATTCCGCCCGCCGATGGTGCCCTCGTCATCAACATCGGCGACCTCATGGCGCGCTGGACGAACGACCGCTGGACCTCGACCCTGCACCGCGTCGTGAATCCGGATGCTGCCGCCGGGTCACCCGCAGCCGGCAGCCAGCGCCGCCAGAGCATGCCGTTCTTCCACAACGCCAACTACTCGACCATCGTCGAGTGCTTGCCGTCGTGCCTCGCCGAGGGCGAGGCCCCGCGCTACGAACCCGTCATGGCAGGGCCGCACCTCGCGGGCAAGTCGACGAAGAGTGTGACCCCTACCGCATGACGCACCCCGCGATCGGCTATGCAACGGCGCTCGAGCAACTCACCCCGAGTGAGGCCGTGCGGCTTGCGGCGCTCGCCGAGCTCCACGGATTCAGCGGCACGCTCGCGGCTGATGCTGCGCAGCCGTTCACGCCGACACAGGGTCAAGCCGGCTTCGTCTTCGGCGTCATGTCGGCGCTCGGCGCGCAGACCACCGGCGAGCTCGGGGTGGGGCCGTTGGCGCCGACGTTCCGGTGGCATCCTGCGCTCGTGGCCCAGGCATCCGCCACGCTCGCGAGCCTCTACCCCGAGCGGCACTGGCTCGCGCTCGGCAGTGGTGAGGCCATCAGCGAGCACATTGTCGGCGGGTACTGGCCCGAGCCGGCCGAACGCATCAACCGCATGTTCGAGGCCGTAACGATCATCAAGAAGCTCTTTGCCTCCGGGGTTGCCGGGCGCGACGTCAAGCATGAGGGCCGGTGGTACCAGCTCGAGTCGACTCGGCTCTGGACGAGCCCTGCGGTCGCGCCCGCGCTGCTGATCGCGACGGCCGGGCCGGTGACGGCGCGGCGTGCGGGGCAAGTGGCCGACGGCTTACTGGTCGATTCGGTGCCGTACGAGAAGCTCGCGACGTTGCTGCAGCGCTTTTCTGAGGGCGCGCGCGAGGCGGGGCGTCGTCGCGAGCCGGCACAGCACGCCTTGCGGCTGCACCTCTCGTGGGCTTCGACCGACGAGGAGGCCATGGGCAATGCGCTCGCAGAGTGGCCGCAGGCGGGGATGCGATTCGCGAAGAGCGACATCCGCTCGCCGTACGACCTCGAGCAGATCGCGAAGCTCGTGCGCCCCGATGACTTCGACGAACGGATGCTCATATCGAGCGACCCGGATGCGCACGGTGCGAACATCCAGCGCTACCTCGACCTCGGCTTCACGCGCATTCACCTGCACAACGTCGGTCGAAACCAGGACGCGTTCATCGAGCTCTTCGGGCGAGACGTGCTGCCCCGCCTCACGCGCTAGTCGGTCTTGCCGGGGCGGTTCTGCACAGCGGCGGGCTCACCGAGTTCGTCCATGGCACAGTGGTTCTCATGGATGTCGTCGAGCCCCCGATTCTGCCGTTCTTCTTCTTACCGATCGTGTCAAACGTGATCGCCATCGTGGTGGCGGTCGGTGTGTTCGCGCTCGTCATGTGGGTCCTCTATTCCGTGGTCTGGAGGGCAGTGCGACGAGGGCTGGAGGAGTACTACGGCCCCGGTGCGTATCGCGGATTCACACCGCCTCCGCCTTCATGACGACAGCCGAGCGGGCCCACGTCGGGTGAACGCCCCTACCGCTCGGGTCGTCTCTCTCAGCGAGTGTGCCGCGTGCGGCACGTGCCGCGAGAGGCACATAGCCTCACCGGCGAACCTTCCCGCGGCTTCTTCAGCAGAGCGCTGCCCATAACGAAGCATGGCGGGCGCGGCATGATTCGCGCATAGCGGGGCAGAATGGGCGAGTGACAGAGACCCGAGTGACCGAAACGCGCGCGGCCGAGACTGCACCGGCAGAACTGCGCGTGTGGGGCATCCCGGGCCTGCCCGAGATTGCGTCGGGCGATGACCTGCCGCGACTCATTGCTGATGCCGCCAGCAGAGCCGGCGTGGAGCCGGGCGACATTCTCGCCGTCACGAGCAAGATTGTGAGTAAGGCCGAGGGGCGCATCATCGAGGCTGCCGATCGCGAGCAAGCCATCACCGACGAGACCGTGCGAGTCGTCGCCACGCGAGCCCGCGCCGACGGCGGCACGACCCGCATCGTCGAAAACCACCTCGGCCTCATCATGGCCGCGGCCGGCGTCGACGCGAGCAACACCGCCGATGGCACCGTGTTGCTGTTGCCGCTCGATCCTGACGCGAGTGCCGCGGCGATCCGAGTCGCGGTGGAGGCCGCGGTCGGCGCACCCGTCGGCGTCATCATCACCGACACGGCCGGTCGCGCGTGGCGCGAGGGCCAGACCGACATGGCCATTGGGTCGAGTGGCGTTCGACTGCTCGACGACCTGCGCGGCACGCACGACGCCACGGGCAAGCTGCTCGAGGTCACGGCGCCCGCCGTGGGCGACGAGATCGCCGCAGCCGCTGACCTCGTGAAGGGTAAGACCAGCGGCGTCCCTGTTGCTGCGGTGCGCGGGCTCGAGCGCCTGCTCGACGACACAGCCCCCGGCGCGCGCAGCCTCGTGCGGCCGGCCGCCGACGACCTCTTCGGTACGGGCAGCCGCGAAGCCTACGACGAGGGGTATCGTGCGGGATTCTCGGCACACTCGCCGGAAGACCATGCCAGAGTCGAGGAATGAGCATGACGACGTCGATGTCTGAGGCCGCGCCGTTGAGCGCTGACGAGTTCGCCGAACTCGGCGCGAGCATCCGTCGCGCGATGAACGGCGTGCTTGATGGCAAGCCCGAGGCGGTGGATGCCGCGCTCACGGTGCTGTTGGCCGAAGGTCACCTGCTCATCGAAGACGTGCCGGGCGTCGGCAAAACGATGTTGGCTCGCGCGCTCGCGAAGTGCATCGCTGGAACGGTCAATCGGATCCAATTCACGCCCGACCTGCTGCCGGCGGACATCACGGGCGTCAGCGTTTTCCGCCAACAACTCGGTGTGTTCGAGTTCACCCCGGGTCCAGTGTTTGCGCACATCGTGATCGGTGACGAGATCAACCGTGCGAGCCCTAAAACGCAGTCGGCCCTGCTCGAGTGCATGGAAGAGCAGCAGGTCACGGTCGACGGTCACACGCACCACCTCGAGACTCCGTTTCTCGTCGTGGCGACGCAGAACCCCATCGAGATGGAGGGCACCTACGCGCTGCCCGAGGCCCAGCGTGACCGGTTTATGGCGCGCATCTCGATCGGCTACCCCGACGCCGAAAGCGAGGCGCTCATGGTGCGCGATCGCGAGCACGGCAGCCCGCTCGACCGGCTTGAGCCGGTCGTCGATGTTGCCGGCCTGCGCCGCATGATCGCGACGGTGCGCGAGGTCTATGTGAGCCCCGCGGTCGAGCGCTACGCCGTGGCCATCGTGCAGGCGACGCGTGACGATTCAGCGTTGCGCCTGGGTGCGAGCCCGCGCTCAACCCTGCAGCTCGTGCGCGCGAGCCGGGCGCGTGCAGCGCTCGATGGTCGCGACTTCGTGCTGCCCGACGACATCGACGCCCTCGCCACCACGGTGCTCTCGCACCGCATGGTTCTCGTGCCGCGCGCGCAGCACCCCGACGGCAGCGCGGTGCGCAGCGTTGACGAGGTAGTCGACCGCATCGTGGCGGCCACCGCGGTGCCGGTGCCGACGGCGCGCGACTAGGCGGCATCCGTGCCCCGGCTGACGGCCCGCGGCATCGCGTTCCTCGTGGCCGCGGTGGGCACCTCTGTGCTCGCCTACGTGTTTGAGCGACCCGAACTGTTGCCCGTGGCGGCGATCGCGGCGGCTGCACCGCTCATCGCGTTCGCGATGGTGGCGACGTCGCGCCCACGTGTGCGCGTCACGCGGCAGCTCGAGCCTGTCGTGGCGACCGAGGGCGAGACTGTGCAGGTGCACGTGACCGTGAGTGGGCGCGCGCGCGCGGCCGAGTGGGTCGAGCACGTGCCGATGGCACCCGGATTCGCGGGCCCGGGCCGGTTGCGTGAGGTCACCGCGACGCGCCCCGCAACTCTCGGCTATCGCTACTGGCCCGCTCGACGAGGGCTTCTCTCCGTGGGGCCGCTGCTCATCGAAGACCGCGACCCGTTCGCTCTGGCCGTGCGAGTCGTTGACACCCGCGCGATGGTTGCGCAGTTGGTGCTGCCTCAGGTCACTCCGCTGGAGCCGGGCCCCGTTCCCGATCCGTCGACCGAGGCGGGCCCGCGCACGTCGCGCTCGCGCGAGCGCGCGGACGACGATGTCGTGACGCGCGAGTACCGCAACGGCGACGCTCTGCGTCGGGTGCACTGGCGGGTGACCGCGCGCCAGGGTGAGTTGATGGTGCGCAACGACGAACCGCAGGCGGGCCCGCACGCGCGGCTGATCGTCGACACCCAGGCGCTCGGATACCGCGATGCTCGCACCGTGCGTGGTGCCCCCGAGCGGGCATCCCGAACCGCCGCGAGCGCGACGTTCGAGTGGGTCGTGCGCATGGCTGCGTCGGCGGCGGTGCATCTTGCCGAGCGCGGTTACACGGTTGAGCTAGTGACGCCGACGGTGCGC
>JAYUKK010000242.1:0-2669 GCA_043764515.1 Microbacterium sp. | reverse complement strand
ATGAACGAAGCCATGCGACTCGCACCACCCGTGTGGGTTGCTCCCCGACGCGCGCTCGAAGCGGTCGAGGCCTGGCAGCATGGTGCGCTCGATGCGTTCGATCGCGACGCCCATGTGGTGCTGCACACCCTCCGCATAGCGGTCGATCTCGGTACCGAAGAGCAGTTGCGCGACGATCTGAAACGTCAGGCGCATGAGTTCGTCATTCGCGCGCACCTCGTCGCCGGCTTGCCACCCCGCGACATGCTCGCGTGTGATGCGCTGCATCGTGGCGGCATACTCGGCCAGCTGGTGGTGGTGAAACGGCGGCTGCATCATGCGCCGATGCCGCAAGTGAATGGGTTCCTCGCTCGTCAAGAGCCCCGTGCCGAGCACTTTCGCCATGCGCTCGAAACCGACGCCCTTGATGAAGCTGTGCTGCTTCTTGACCGTCACGTCGACGACGCCCTCGGGTGAGAAGAACGCGTAGAACAACTGCCCGTTGAGCCAGAAGCTTGCGACGTCGCCATAGGTGCGGTGCAGGTCGAGCAGGAAGGCAGGGGTGTCGCGCAAAAAGCGGGCGGTGAGGCCGCCCGGCAGAGTGCGGGGCCCGGGCGGCAGGGCGACAGCGACGTCTCGGCGGCGTCGAATCGGCGGCGGAATCGGCGCATACTCGCGCGGACGTTCGGCACTGAACGGCAGGGTCATGTGGCCTCCCACGGGCTCGTCGTCGCTGACGAGCACGACACTACTGGGTAGGGCGCTCCGCGGTGGGCTCGGCGGTGACGACTACCTTGCCGCGCAGATGCCCTTCCTCGAGAAACTCGAAGGCCGCGCGCACCTCGCTGAGCGGATACGTGGCCGCGATCGGCACCTCAAGGGTGCCGTCAGCGACGAGCGCCGCGAGAGCATCCAGCGTCGGCCGATGCACGGCCCCACGCCCGACGTTGCGCACGCCGTAAACGCTCGCGTCGGTCGCGATCGTGTTGATGCGATCGGCCGGCACTCCGAGCGCGAGGGTCGCTTCGATCGTCTCCGGGCCGAATTGGTCGAACACCGCCGTGATGCCATCCGGCACGGCAGCCGCCAATCGCTCGCGCAGTCCATCGCCGTACAGCACCGGTTCGATGCCCCGCGACCGCAACCACTCGTGATTGTTTTCGCTCGCGGTGCCGATGACCCGAATGCCTCTCGCCACCGCCAGTTGCCCGAGAATGCCGCCGACGCCGCCCGCGGCTGCACTCACGACGATGACGTCACCCTCGTTCAGGTGCTGAGACTCAAGGGCATCCCACGCCGTCTGGCCTGCCAGAGCGATTCCCGCGGCGACCTCGAACGAGACGCCTTCAGGCATACGGGCGATGACCGCCGCTGGAGCGAGAACCCAGTCGGCGAAGGCGCCCTGCGGAATCGACCCGAACACGGCATCCCCTGGCCGCAGATCGTCGACGCCCGCGCCGACGGTCTCGATGACCCCCGAGAACTCACGCCCGACAGCGACCGGCAGCGGCAACTGCATGCGCGAGCGCCCCGAGCGAATCTTCGCGTCAACGGGGTTAAGGCCGCCGGACATCATGCGCACGCGAACTTCACCGTCGCCCGGCCCGACGATCTGGACGTGCTCAAGCCGCAGCACCTCGGGCCCGCCGAACGCGGAGTACAGCACGGCGCGGGAGGTCTTGGCGTCGATCGACATGCGCCCAGCCTAGGCAGGTGCCCGACGAATGCGGCTTCAGGACCTTCGGCCCTACTGCCGACACGCGCCGGGTAGTGGAATCAGACCGTTGAGAGGAGCGCTGCCATGGTCATGGGATTCGGGGGAATCACCGAGCTGACTGCTGACGAATGCTGGCAGTTACTTCGCTCGCACAATCTCGGGCGCATCGCCGCGAGCGCGGCGGGGCTCGTCGACATTTTTCCGATCAACTATGCGGTCGACGATAGCCCCGCTCTGTACTTTCGCACGGCGCCGGGAACCAAACTGCTCGAACTGGCCATCAACGATCGGGTGGCTTTTGAGATCGATGGCGTCCGTGACGGTGAGGCGTGGAGTGTCGTGCTCAAAGGGCGGGCCGAACGGCTCGAGCGGCAGAGCGAGATCGACGCCGCGGAACAATTGGGCTTGAGCCCGTGGATCCCGACGCTCAAGTATCGCTGGGTCCGCATCCACCCCACCGAAATCGCTGGCCGCCGATTCGCTCTCGGTCCCGAGCCGGTGCGGCTCTAGGCTGAAGATGATGCGGGCGCGACCGCCCCGCAACCGTTCACCCCGAAAGCAGGAATTCCATGGCTGTTACGACCGCCGCCCCCTCCCCCGTCGTGCTTGAGCGCGGCTTCGTCATTGCGACGGCGATTTCTGCAATCGCCCTGGGCGTCGCCGCCCTCGTGTGGCCGGGCGCCACGCTCGTGACCGTTGCGCTGCTGTTCGGCGCCTACCTCGTGGTCAGCGGCATCTTCCGCCTCGTCATCGCCTTCACGAGCGACAGCCTCAGCACCGGCATCCGCTGGTTCGTCGGCATCATGGGCGTCCTGATCATCATTGCGGGCATCATCGCGCTCAATAACCTCGCGCAGTCGCTGCTCGTGCTCGCCTTCGTGATCGGCTTCGGCTGGATCTTCGACGGCATCGCGGCCATCGCCGCGGGCTTCACCGGCCGCACGGCGCTGCCTCGCTGGCTGTCGATTGTCTC
>JAYUKK010000241.1:0-9106 GCA_043764515.1 Microbacterium sp. | reverse complement strand
GCCCCGCGGGGCGGCCATTATTTCCCCGAAAGACGCCGCGCAGATTCTGGCGCAGGCCGACATCTTTCCCGGCGCCCGCATCGTCGAAGCCGGCGTGGGCTCGGGCGCCTTGAGCATCTGGCTGTTGCGCGCGATCGGCGAGCGGGGTCACTTGTTTTCGTTCGAGCGTCGCGACGAGTTCGCGCAGATCGCCGAGGGCAATGTGAGCGCCTATGTGGGCGCGCGGCCCGAGAACTGGACGATCACGCTGGGTGATCTGCAGGATGCCCTGCCGCAGGTTGTGCCGACCGGCACCGCCGACCGCGCCGTGCTCGACATGCTCGCGCCCTGGGAGTGCCTCGACGCCGTTGCCGAGGCGCTCACGCCCGGGGGAGTACTGCTCGTGTACGTCGCCACGGCTACGCAGCTCTCGCGGGTGGCGGAGGCCATCCGGTACACCGAAACGTTCACCGAACCGGTCTCGACCGAGACGATGGTGCGCGGCTGGAATGTTGACGGCCTCTCGGTACGCCCAGACCACCGCATGGTGGCCCACACGGGTTTTTTGCTCACCGCGCGGCGCCTCGCTGACGGCGCAGGGCGCTTCGTCAAAGCCAAGCGCGGTTCGAAAACCGAGTACGGCGACATCGACGTCGAATTGTGGACTCCTGGGGCCGTCGGCGACCGCCAGGCGAGTGACAAGAGGCTCCGGAAGGCGGCCCGTGAGGCCCAGGCTCTCGCCGACAAGTCCTCGCGACGCCCGATAGAGTGACGGGGTGACTGCGACCACCCCGCGCTTCGTGCGAACTGCCTCTGCCCTGATCGTGACGAGCGCCCTCATCGGCTCGCTCGCTGCCTGCACCGGCACGATCGGCTCTGCCGCGTGCGAGCCCGTTGTTCCGACGGGGGAGACCGCGGGCTACGTCGAGACGACCAGTCGGTTCGGCACCTTGCCCGAGGTTGACTTCCCCACGCCCTTGACCACCGATGGCGCGCAGCAAGCCGTCATCGATGCCGGCGAGGGCGAACCCATCGTCGCGGGTCAGATCGTGGACTTCCAGGTGGCGTTGTTCAATGGTGAAGACGGTGAACTCATTACCGCGAGCGCCTACGACGACGCCGAACCGCCGTTGCGTCGCACGGCGGGTAGCGACATCGACCTGCTTGCTGAGGCAGTGCAGTGCTCGCTCGTCGGATCGCGCATCGCCGTCACGGGCACGATCGAAGACGTCTTCGGTGCGGACACGCTTGACCCCTCACTCGGTCTGGCAAACGACGACGCCATCGTCATGGTGCTTGATGTGCAGGCCGCCTACCTCGGCCGTGCCACGGGCCTCCCGCAGCTCGGGGCCTCGGGCATCCCCGCCGTCGTGACGGCGCCCAATGGCCAGCCCGGCGTGACGATTCCCGATGAAGCCCCGCCGACGGAGGTGCGCTCGCACACACTCGTCCTCGGCCAGGGCGCATCAATCGAAGAGGGCGACCGGGTCGTCCTCCACTACACGGGCCTGTTGTGGAGCGCCAAGACGGTCTTTGACTCGAGCTGGGACCGCGGCGCCCCGGCGACCTTCACCATTACGAGTTTCGAGAATGACCCCAACGGCATCGTGCCGGGCCTTGCCGACGGCCTCGTGGGTCGCACGGTCGGCTCGCAAGTCATCGTGGTGATTCCGCCGGAGTTCGGCTACCCGGCTGGCCAGGCCCCGGCGACGATTCCCGACGGCTCGACGATGGTGTTCGTCGTCGACATCCTCGGGATCGAAGACTAGGAGCCCTGTGGCCGCGTCATCGCGACGAATCCCGGTCGAAGAACGGCTCTTTAGCCTCGTGCTGGCCTTGCTCGCGACCGAGCAGGGGCTCACGAAGGCCGAGATCCTCTCGACGGTCACGGGCTACTCGGCGCGGTTCGACGTGGCCTCCGATCGAGCCAACCTTGAGCGACAGTTCGAGCGCGACAAAGAAGAACTTCGCGATCTCGGTGTGCCCCTCGAAACGGTCGATGCAGTCGGTGCCGAAGGCGACACCAAACTGCAGCGCTACCGCATTCCGCCGTCGCGCTACCAGCTGCCCGACGACATCGACTTCAGTCCTGAAGAGTACGCGATGCTCACGCTCGCGGCACAGGTCTGGCGAGAGGGCTCGCTGTCGATCGATTCGCGGCGTGCGCTGACCAAACTGCAATCGCTCGGGATGCGAATCGATGACGCGGTGATCGGGTTCGCCCCGAGCATCCGTACGCGGGATTCGGCTCATGAGCCGCTGACGGCGGCGATCGATCGCGGCCAGCAGGTGACGTTCTCGTACCTCAAACCGGGGCAGACCGCCGCCGACCATCGCACGGTCTCACCGCTCGCGCTCGTCTTCCACGAGGGCCGCTGGCACCTGCACGCGCACGACGACGGGGTGGATGCTCGCCGCACCTTCTTGCTGCGTCGCATCGTCGGCCCGGTCGTGCTCTCGGGGTCGCCGGCCACAACGCGCCCGGAGTCTGACGAGCCGGCGCGCGTGCTCGACGAGCTCGCCGCGCTCTGGCGCTCGACGGTGGCGACTGTGCGCGTGCGCCCGGGCAGCGAGGCCGACATTGTCATGCGCAACCGCCCGGGCACGCAAGAGTTGGCGGAGGGTTTAGAGGTGCGCGCCACCGACCTCGACATCCTCGCCGACGAGCTCGCGGCGTTCGGCGCTGATGCGCAGGTTCTTGCGCCGGTCGAGCTACGGGAGGCCGTCCGCGCGCGCTGGAACCAGGTGGTGACCACGCATGAATGAGAAGCCCGCGCCGCTCAAAGCGCAAGACAAGCTGGCGTTCTTGCTCGCCCTCGTGCCGTACCTCATTGACCAGGTACGCGTGACGGTGGGGGAGGCGGCGGCCCACTTTGGCACGACCGCCGACGAGATGCGGAAGGCCGTCATGCTCATTGCGATGAGCGGAACGCCGGGTGCCGACGGCACCTACACGCATGAAACGCTCTTTGACATCGACTGGGACGACTTCGATGAGCGCGACATCATCCGCTTTCGTGCGGCCCCGATGGAAGAAAAGCCGCGGTTCTCGTCGCGCGAGGCTGCGGCCTTGCTCGCCGGGCTTCAGCGGGTCGCCGCTCGCCCCGAGTTCGCCACCCGTGTCGACATCGTCGCGCTCATGGCCAAACTCGCCCGCGGTGCCAGTGGCGAACCCGCGCCACTCGCGGTTCGTGCCGCCGAGCTCGCCGAGATTCAGGCGACACTTGTCGACGCTGTGTCATCAGCGCGCCGGGTACGCATCGACTACGTCACAACGCGCGGGGAGCGTTCTGTGCGCGATGTTGACCCGTTGAGCTTCGAGGGCGTTGACGACGCGTGGTACCTGCGGGGCTGGTGCCTGACGCGCGATGCCGAGCGCACGTTCTTGCTCGATCGCATGGCGAGCGTTGAGGTGCTGGGGGCTGCCGAGCAGCACGAGCCGGCGCCGGCGACCGAGGAACTGTTCCAGGGCGCCGCCACCGACGAGCGAGTCACTGTTGCCGTCCCCGCGGCCGCGCTGCCGCTCATCGCCGACTACCGAGGCCCGAATGACCCGGTGCGCATCGAGGGGGAGCGCGCCGTCGTCACGTTGCGCATTGCGCACCCGGGCATCCTGGGCCGAATTGCCGCGCGCGTCGCGGGAGCCCTCGAGGTCGTCGAACCGCCGAGTGCTCGAGATGCTCTGGTGGCCTGGGCCCACGATGCGCTCGACGCGCTCGACGCGCTCGACGCGCTGGACGCGCTCGATCAGTAACCGCGCACTCGAGTTCTCAGGTTCTTCAATGGCCGCGGGGCCAGCCCGGCGAACGCGGGCGGGATACAATGAGGGGTCAGTCTGCTCACCGGAAAGAACGGGGAATCATGTTCGGGAACCTCAATGGCTGGCACGCGGTCATTCTGCTGGTTGTCATCCTGCTTCTCTTCGGGGCTCCGAAGCTTCCGGCGTTGGCGCGCAGCCTCGGCCAGTCGATGAAAATCTTCCGTAGCGAAGTCAAGAACCCCGATGTTCCGAAGGCCGAGACCACCGACGCGTCGGACGAGTCGACGCCCGCGAAAGCGACGGCGAAGGTCGACGAAACCGACGCGCCTTCGCAGAAGTAGCTCGTGGCGGGGCGTCAACCCCGGTCTCGCAACACCGAGGGCCGGATGTCTCTTGGTGAGCACCTCATCGAGCTTCGCAAGCGCATCACCGTTATTGCTGTCGTCATCGTCATCGCAGCGGTGGGTGGCTGGTTTCTCGCCGACCCCGTCTGGGCCGCTCTCAGCGAGCCACTCGTACGTGTAGCGGAAGCCCAAGGGCGACAGGCGACGATCAACTACACCGCGGTCACCGAAGCCTTCGACACCAAGATCGCGATCGCGCTCGTGTTGGGCGTTGTGATCTCGTCACCGATCTGGCTGTATCAAGTGTGGGCCTTCATCGTGCCGGCGCTGCACAAGCGTGAGAAGCGCTACACGATCGGATTCCTTGCTGCCGCCCTGCCGCTCTTTCTCGCGGGCTGCGCTGCGGGTTGGTACGTACTGCCCCACATCGTCGAGTTGCTCACCGGATTCGCCGCGTCAGGAACGACCACTCTCCTCACCGCGAAGTTTTACCTCGACTTCTCGCTCAAGCTCATTTTGGCGATCGGCATCGGCTTCGTCCTTCCCGTCTTTCTCGTGGTGCTCAACTTCGCGCGCGTTCTGACGGGCATGGCAATCCTCAGAGGATGGCGCTGGGCAGTCTTGGCCATCACGGTGTTCACCGCACTCGCGACCCCCGCGGCTGACGTTGTGTCGATGTTCCTCCTGGCGATTCCGATGGTGGGGCTCTACTTCCTCGCCACGGCTATCGCGATGCTCAACGACAAGCGGTACGCCAAGAAGGAAGCGGCGCTCAACGCCGAGTACGGCATCCGCGTCGATGATTGACGACGGCCCCAGCCCCGCCGAGCGATTTTCCGCACAGCGCGAGCTGCGCACGTTGCCGCGATTGCGAGCATTTCGCGACGGACTCACGATCGAGCTCGACCCCTTTCAGCACGCCGCGTGCGTCGCGTTAGAACAGGGCCGTAGCGTGCTCGTCGCCGCGCCGACCGGCGCCGGTAAGACGATCGTCGCCGAATTCGCGGTGTTTCTGGCGATGTTTGAGCCGAGCGCCAAGATCTTTTACACCGCGCCCATGAAGGCCCTCAGCAATCAGAAGTACACCGAACTCGTGGCCCAATACGGCGCGAGCGAAGTCGGGTTGCTGACCGGTGACACCAACATCAACGCCCGCGCGCGCATCGTGGTCATGACCACCGAAGTGCTGCGCAACATGCTCTATGCCGACAGCGACCTGCTGATCGACCTCGCGTATGTCGTGATGGACGAAGTGCATTACCTCGCCGACCGCTTCCGCGGGGCCGTGTGGGAAGAAGTGATCATCCATCTTCCGCAGCGCGTACGCATGATCTCGCTCAGCGCGACCGTCTCGAATGCCGAAGAGTTCGGAGACTGGCTGCAGGCCGTGCGCGGCGACACCGACGTCATCGTGAGCGAGACACGACCGGTGCCGCTCGATCAGCACGTGCTCGTGCGATCGAAGCTCGTCGACCTGTTCGACTCGTCGGGCAAAGCCGCGACGAACCGCGTCAACCCCGAGCTCATGCAACTCACGCGCGCGGGAGGCCAGGTGCCGCACCAAGGCCGCCAGCATCATCCGCGCCGGTGGGAGAAGCGGCCAGGCGGCGACGGGCGTGCCGACCGTGCAGAGATCGTCGGGATGCTCGACGCCCGCAATTTGCTGCCCGCCATCTTCTTCATCTTCAGTCGGGTGGGCTGCGACGCTGCGGTGAAGCAACTCGTGCGCTCGGGCATTCGGCTGACCGACGCCGCGGAGCGGGAAGAAATTCGCCTCATCGTCGAGGAGCGGTGCCGCACGCTGCGTGACGACGACCTCGCCGTGCTCGGCTACTGGGAGTGGCTCGACGGCCTCCAGCGCGGGGTCGCCGCCCACCACGCGGGCTTGCTTCCCGCGTTCAAGGAGGTCGTCGAAGAGCTCTTTCAGAAAAAGCTCGTGCGGGTCGTCTTTGCCACCGAGACCCTCGCTCTGGGCATCAATATGCCCGCGCGCACGGTCGTGCTCGAAAAACTCGAGAAGTTCAACGGTGAGGCACGCGTTCCCATCACTCCCGGTGAGTACACGCAGCTCACGGGTCGAGCCGGGCGGCGGGGGATCGACACCGAGGGCCACTCGGTCATCCAGTGGACGGGTGGTCTCGACCCGCAAGCGGTTGCTTCGCTGGCGTCGCGCCGCACCTACCCGCTCAACTCGAGTTTTCGACCCACCTACAACATGGCCGTCAACCTCATCGAACAGTTCGGCCGCGACCGCACGCGCGAGGTGCTCGAATCGAGCTTCGCGCAGTTCCAGGCTGATCGCGCGGTCGTCGATCTTGCGCGGACCGTCCGAAAAAACACCGAGGCACTGGAGGGCTACGCGCGCGCGATGAGCTGCCACCTCGGTGACTACGAACAGTATTCGGCCCTGCGCCGCGAATTGAGCGACCTGGAGCGTGGTGCCCGTCGTACGGGTGAACCGGGGGAGAAAGCCGACAAGCTGCGGCGCCAGAAGCAGATCGAGGGAGTGCGCACGCGCATGCGCAAGCATCCCTGTCACGGATGCTCCGATCGCGAAGCACACGCGCGCTGGGCCGAGCGCTGGTGGCGTCTGAAGCGCGAGACGGACAAGGTCAGTCGCCAGATCACCGGACGCACAGGCGCCGTCGCCGCCGTCTTTGACCGCATTACCGTCATTCTCGCCGAGCTCGACTACCTCGAGAACGATGAACACGGTCGGCTCGGTCTCACGACCCACGGCCGATCGCTCCGCCGCATTTACGGCGAGCGCGACCTCCTCGTGGCCGAGAGTCTGCGGCGCGGACTGTGGAACGACCTCGATGTTCCCTCGCTCGCAGCGATGGCCACGGCGATCGTGTTCGAGGCGCGACGCGATGATGGCCAAGCGCCCGAGTACGCCCTGCCGCGCGGCGCGTTCCGCCCGGCGCTGGAGCGCACGCAAGAGTTGTGGGCTCGTCTTGACGATCTCGAGCGCGAGCACCGGCTTCCGGGCAGCGAACCCTTGGCCACGAGTCTCGCTCTTCCCATGCACCGTTGGGCGGCGGGCGCTTCACTCGACGTCGTGCTGCGAGACGCCGACCTTGCCGCGGGAGACTTCGTGCGCTGGACGAAGCAGACGATCGACCTACTCGATCAGATTTCGATCGTGGCCGACGGTCCGGTCGGGCCCACCGCACGCAGCGCACTGGACGCGATCCGTCGCGGCATTGTCGCCTACAGCTCGGTCGCCTGAGCGCGCGCCCGTGACCGGTCGCCTAAGATTCTTGCTCGTGACACCGCCGAACCCACTCGTGTCGACGGCGACCGCGAGCCCGGCTCCGTCGCTCGGACTCGCGCTTCTTTTGGCCATTTCCGGTGGCTGGCTGATGGACCTCGGTTACCCCGACCTGGCATGGTGGCCCCTCACGATCATCGGCACCGCGCTCGTGGTGGCGAGCTTGCGTGGCCGCAGCATCGGGGGCGCTCTGCTCATCGGGGCCGTCAGCGGTTTCGCCTACTACGGCGTGCTCATCGAGTGGCTCACCGTCTACCTCGGCGTCGTGCCGTGGCTCGCGCTCACGCTGGCACAAGTCGTCTTCACGGCGCTCGGGGGAGTGCTCATCACTCTCGCGTGGCGCTGGGTGCCGCGGGCGTGGCCGGGTGTGGCCGGGCGACTCGTGCTCACGCCGGCTGTTGTCGCCGCAGCGTGGACGACGCGCGAAGCTGTGGCGAGCGTCTTCCCCTTCGGTGGGTTCGCGTGGGGCCGCCTTGCGCACAGCCAGGCCGAGGGCCCACTCGCGCACTGGGCGGCCTGGGTCGGGTTCTCGGGACTCACCTTCCTCATCGCATGGTTCTCGGCGATGCTCGTCGCGGTCGCCATCGAGCGTGAGATCGGGATGCTGCGCCGGGGCATTCTCGTCGTCGGAGCATCCACTGCCCTTCTCGTCTGGCCCGCCGTGCCGATCGCCGTGACCGGCACCATCTCGGTCGCCGCCGTGCAGGGTAACTCTGACTCGGGGCTTTTCGCCGAGTACGAGCAGGGCCAGATCTTGCAGGATCACTACGATGCCTCGCGCTCGTTGTTCGACCAGGGGCTCGACCTCGACGTGGTGGTGTGGCCTGAGAACGCGAGCGACCTCGACCCCTTGCGCAGTGAGTACGCCGCCTCGGTACTCGACCTCGTGAGTGAGCGCCTCGACGCCCCCGTGGTCGTGGGCACGCTCACTGTCGATGGCGACAAGACGTTCAACTCGGTATTGCTCTGGAAGGCAGGCGAAGGGGCCGTCGACCAGTACGACAAGGTGCACCCCGTGCCTTTCGCCGAATACCTCCCCGCGCGCGACTTCTTTTACCCCCTCGCGCCATCGCTCTTCGATCTCGTGCCGCGCGACTTTTCCTTTGGCCAGCGCGACACGGTTGTCGACATCAACGGCGTCATCGCCGGCATCTCGATCTGCTTTGACATTGTCGACGACGACCTGCTTGCCCGGCAGATCGACGAGGGCGCGCAAGTATTGCTCGCGCCGACCAACAACGCCGACTTCGGTGTGAGCGACCAGAGCGTGCAGCAGCTCGCGATCGCGCGGCTGCGGGCGATCGAGGCAGGTCGCTCACTCGTCAACGCGTCAACCGTGGGTGCGAGCGCAATCGTGCTGCCCGACGGGTCAACGCTTGACAGCCTGCCGCTCTTCACCCAGGGCGCGATGGTGCAACAGGTTCCGCTGAGCGACACCATCACCCCCGCCCACGCGCTTGGGCGCACGATCGAGTGGGGCGTCATCCTCTTCGGGCTTGTGACGATCATGCTGAGTGCCGTCATCGTGCGTCGGCGGGGTGCGTGATGCGCACGATCGTCGTGGTGCCGACGTATAACGAGGCGGAGAGCATCCGACCCATCATTGCTCGCATTCGATCGGCTGTGCCCGCAGCAGATGTGTTGATCGTCGACGACAACTCACCCGATGGCACCGGCACGATTGCCGACGACCTTGCGGCGGTCGATGCGCAGGTCACGGTGCTTCACCGCGCCGCGAAAGCCGGACTC
>JAYUKK010000240.1:0-2686 GCA_043764515.1 Microbacterium sp. | reverse complement strand
TGCGCCGAATCTGCTTGGCCGACCGCACCCCGCCTTCGAGCTTCACGGCGTGAGCTCCGGTCTCCTTCATGAATCGGAAGGCCGTGTGGAGGGCTTCTTCGGTCCCCGACTCGTAAGAGCCAAAGGGCATGTCGGCGACGACGAACGCGCGCTTGACGCCGCTGACGACGCCGCGTGTGAGCGGGATGAGGTCGTCGATCGTGACGGGCAGCGTCGTGTCGTAGCCGAGCACGGTGTTGCCGGCCGAGTCGCCCACGAGCAAGAAGTCGATGCCGGCCTCGTCGAAGATCTGCGCCGTCAGCACGTCATACGACGTGAGCCCAGTGATCTTGATGCCCTGCTCTTTCGCTCGCGCAAAGTGACGGGTGCGAACGCGCTTCGGTGCCTCAGCCATGGCGGCAAGCCTAGTCAGCGCGGGGGCTAATTGGCCGCCGCGGCGGACAGCTACTTTGTTGGGCGGTAGGTAATCGGCAAGCGACGGTCGCGCCCGAAGGCCATGCCCGAGATCTTGGGGCCGATGGCGCCCTGGCGGCGCTTCCACTCCGAGCGGTCGACGAGGCGCGTGACAAAGTCGACAGTCTCAGCCGCGAAGCCGAGCGCAACGACGTCGTCACGACCGAGTTCACGGCCCACGTAGGCGTCGAGAATGGCGTCGAGCACTTCGTAGGGCGGCAGCGTGTCTTGGTCGACTTGGCCCGGCCGCAGTTCGGCGCTCGGCGGCTTGGCGATCGAGTTCTCCGGAATCGGCGGCGTCTCACCCTGCGCGACCGCGTGGGCGTTGCGCCAACGCGCGAGTTCCCACACGAGCAGCTTCGGCACGTCTTTGATGGGCGCGAACCCGCCGACCGAGTCGCCGTAAATCGTCGAGTAGCCCACTGAAAGCTCGGTCTTGTTCCCCGTCGTCAGCACAAGGTGACCGTGCATGTTCGACAGCCCCATGAGAATGATTGCCCGGATGCGCGCCTGGAGATTCTCGGCGGCCACGCCGTCGAGCTCAAGTTGGGTTTCCACATGAGCCACGAGATCGGCGATCGCCTCGGTCGTGAAGTTCAGCCCGATGCGCTCGGCGAGATCATCGGCGTCGCTACGCGAGTGGTCTGAGCTGTAGCGCGAGGGCATCGAGACGCCAAAGACGTTCTCGGGGCCGAGGGCGTCGGCAGCGATCGCCGCACACACGGCCGAGTCGATGCCGCCCGAAAGCCCGAGGATGACGGTGCGAAAGCCGTTCTTGCGCACATAGTCACGGGTTCCGGTGACGAGCGCGTTCCACAGCTGTTCGCTGTCGTCGGGCAACTCGGCGACTTCGGGGGAGAGCGACACAGCACCGCCGCCGGTGTCTCCACCCGTGAGTGCAAGTCTGCGGACTGCGGGGGGTAGCTCGGTGTCGGTGGCGTCGGCCGCATCCACATCGACGACGAGCAAATGCTCGGCAAACTGGGGGGCACGCGCGATGATCGTGCCGTGTTGATCGACGACGACCGAGTCGCCGTCGAATACGAGGTCGTCTTGACCGCCGACGATGTTGACGTAGGCGACGACCGTGCTCGTCTCGGTCGCACGACGGTTGACGAGCGGCACACGCACTTCGTCTTTGTCGCGCTCGAAGGGCGAAGCGTTAATGACGAGCAACACGCCCGCGTCTGACTCGAGCACACGACCGACGGGCCCGCCATCACGCCACAGGTCTTCGCAAATGATGAGCGCAACGTCGACGCCCTTGAGGCGCAACACGAGCAGTTCATCGCCTGGAATGAAGATGCGGTACTCGTCGAAAACGCCGTAGTTCGGCAAGTGATGCTTGGCGTAACGCGCCACCACGCCGCCGCGATGCAGCACGCTCGCGCAGTTCTGCGCGATCGCCGTGGGGGCGTTTGACGTGCCCAGTAGGCGAGGCTCGTGCGGACCGTCGGGGTGCCCGACGACAACCGGCAGTTCTCCGAGCCCCTCGGCGTCGAGTCGAGCGGCGAGGGCAACCACCGCGTCGCCCGCGTCGACGAGAAACGAGGGCCGCGAAGCGAGGTCTTCGATCGGGTAACCGGTGAGGGCCATCTCGCCGAGCGCCAGAATGTCTGCCCCTTGCGACGCCGCGGCTCGAGCGGCGGCCACGATCTGGTCGGCATTGCCCACCAGGTCGCCGACGATGGGGTTCGACTGGGCGAGGGCCAAGCGGAGGCGGGGCATACGGGTTAGCCTAATGGCGGGTTTTCTGTGTTGATCGAGGGAGAGATGTGAGCACCGGAATGGGTGGCATGGACAAGCAGCGCGACTTCGTTCTTCGCACGATTGAAGAACGCGGGGTCAAGTTCGTGCGCCTCTGGTTCACCGACGTCGTGGGCACGCTCAAAATGGTCGCTGTGGCACCCGCGGAGGTCGAGGGTGCCTTTGCCGAAGGCCTCGGGTTCGATGGCTCGGCAATCGAGGGCTTCTCTCGCGCCTACGAGGCCGACGTTCTCGCGCACCCCGACCCCACGACCTTCCAGATTCTGCCGTGGCGCGGCGAAGTCGACCCGACCGCGCGCATGTTCTGCGACATCACGACGCCCGATGGCCAGCCCGCCGCGGCCGACCCGCGCCACGTGCTCAAGCGCACGCTCGCGAAGGCCGCCGACCGCGGCTTCACGTTCTACACGCACCCCGAGATCGAGTTCTACCTGCTCAAGAGCAGCAAGGTCGGCCCGAAGGGCCC
>JAYUKK010000239.1:0-2687 GCA_043764515.1 Microbacterium sp. | reverse complement strand
TGCGGCGAAGCGACGGGTGACGGTGCGGCGGGTGGAGTTCATCAGCGTTTCCTCTCGGCGGGACGGGATGTCCCTCTGCTGATACGACGCGCAACCCCGGGCCCCGGGTTGACACGACCGCAGAACCCGTTTCTTTCCTACAGCTCGAGGTCGGCCATTGCGGCGAAGGGGTTGCCGAACCGGTGCGCCGTGATCGACACGGCTTGCTCGCGCACAAAGGGCATCAGCTCGACGCGACCGGCGGCTGTCACCGGGCCTGACCAGATCGTCACGTCGGGGTCGCCGCCGACCGCCCCGTGCAGCTCGCGCGCGAGCTCGGCGCCATTCGGCGCGACCAGTCGGATGCGGGCGGGGCGACTCTCGAGCACGCGCTCGCCAAAGCGTGCATCCGTCTCAATCGCGATCGAGGCCGCACGCAGCGTCGAGACTCCGCTCTCGAGCAGCGTGAGCAGGCTGGCGGGTAGAGGAGCCGCGCTGCTGATGTCGACGCGCGAGCCGGCGCGCGTCGCGGCGAGCAACACGCGCACGAGGTCGGCCATGGCGGCACCCTCGGCCGCGCGCACTGTGACGGGTGTGCGGCGGTAGCGCAGAACGTTGCGCTCGATGATGTGCCCCGCAGCAGCCCCCACCTGGCTCGCGTCGCGCGCGGCACCGAACTCATCGTCCCACGCACGCTGGTCGCTCATCGCGCCCGCGCGCGCGGCGTCGAAGCCCGCGAAGTCGAGCCCGGGCTGGCTCGCCTCGAGCACTTCGCGCACGCCGCGGTCGAGCCCGCGCAGGCTCAGGTTCTGACGCGGCTTTCGGGCCACAGGGCTGAACGACCCAAAGCCCATGACATACGAGGGCCCGCCCGCTTTGGTCGAGCCACCGACGCTCGAGCGCTTCCAGCCACCGAAGGGCTGCCGACGCACGATCGCACCCGTGATGCCGCGGTTGACGTAGAGGTTGCCCGCCTCGACGTGGTCGAGCCAGTAGGCAACCTCGTCAGCGTCGAGCGAGTGCAGGCCCGCGGTGAGCCCGAAGGCCGTGGCGTTCTGCAGATCGAGCGCTTCGTCGAGAGTGCGGGCGCGCATCAGCCCCAGCACGGGGCCGAAGTACTCAGTGGTGTGGAAGGTGCTGCCGCCCACAACGCCGCGGCGTACGCCCGGGCTCCACAGCTCGCCGGTTGCGTCGAGCGCGCGCGGCTCGATAAGCCACTCCTCGCCGTCGTCGAGCACCGTGAGGGCGTCGAGCAGTTTGCCCGAAGCGCGTTCGGTGAGCGGCCCGACGACCGCGGTCGGGTCGAGGGGACGGCCGACGCGCAGCGTGCGCACGGCATCCACCAGCTGGCGTTCGAAACGAACCGAGGTCGCGACCGAGCCCACGAGAATCGCGAGCGAGGCAGCCGAGCACTTCTGACCGGCGTGGCCAAAGGCGCTCTTCACGAGGTCGGCCACCGCGAGGTCAATGTCGGCGCTCGGCGTGATGACGATGGCGTTCTTGCCGCTCGTCTCGGCGAGCAGAGGCAGGTCGGCTCGCCACGAACGGAAAAGCTCGGCCGTCTGCCACGCACCCGTGAGCACGACGCGGTCAACAGCCGGGTGCGCGATGAGCGCTTGGCCCACCTCGTTCTCGGGCGCGTCGACGAAGCGCAGCACGTCACGCGGCACCCCGGCATCCCACAGCGCATCGGCCATGACGGCGGCGCTGCGACGAGTCTGCGGGGCGGGCTTGATGATGACGGCACTGCCCGCGGCGAGCGCCGCGAGCACGCCACCAGCGGCGATCGCAACGGGAAAGTTCCACGGCGGGGCCACGACCGTCAGGCGAGCGGGCGTGAACGTGGCGTCGTCGATGCGCGCCACGTCGCGCACGCTCTCGGCGTAGTAGTGCGCAAAGTCGATGGCTTCGCTCACCTCGGGGTCGCCCTCGGCGAGCGTCTTGCCCGCCTCGGCGGCCATGACTTCGAGCAGGTCGGCGCGACGCGCGGCGAGCATGCGACCGGCTGCGTGCAGGATGCCCGCACGCTCATCAACCGCTCGCGCAGCCCAACCGGCTCCCGCCTCGCTCGTGTCGGCGACGATGCGTTCGACGGCGGCGACCGAGTCGACCCCGCTCGCGTCGACGAGTGCGGCGCCGCGGGTTGTCGTGGCGGCTCGCTCAAGGATCGCGCGAGCCCACGCCCGGTTGGCCGGCAACGCCACATCGGTGTCGGCGGCGTTCCCGAAGCCCGCGCGCACGCCGCCCGGCTCGGGCAGCGCGGCACGGTCATCGACTGGGCGCTCGGTCAGCCGGTTCTGCACACGATGCGGCTCGGGTGCCGCCGGTGCGGCCTTGACCGCGGCGAGCGCGTCACGAAAGCGCTGCTCTTCGCGCTCAAAGATCTCGGCGCTGCTCGAGAGTTCGAAGACGCCCGAGAGAAAGTTCTCGGTGCTCGCGTTCTCTTCGAGGCGCCGAATCAGGTAGCTGATCGCCGACTCGAAGTCACGCGGGTGCACGACGGGCGTGTAGAGCAGCAGGTGCCCGACCGTCGCGCGCACGGCATCGGCTTGAGCCGAGGCCATGCCGAGCAGCATCTCGACCTCGACGCGGTCGCTGACCCCGCGGCTGTCGGCGAGCAACCACGCCCACGCGATGTCGAAGAGGTTGTGGCCCGCGAGGCCGATGCGCACCGCATCCACTCGATCGGGGCGCAGAGCAGACTCGAG
>JAYUKK010000238.1:0-9147 GCA_043764515.1 Microbacterium sp. | reverse complement strand
CGGGAAGTGACCCCATGTTGTGCGTACCGAACACGACGTCGACGTAGGGTGCTCGATCGAGAATTGTGGTGGTGTCTTTCTGGGCGAGACACCCTCCGACCGCAATTTGCATGCCCTCGTGCTCGCGCTTGATGCTCGCGAGGTGCCCGAGGGTGCCGTAGAGCTTGTTGTCGGCGTTCTCGCGCACGGCACACGTGTTGATGACGACAACGTCGGCCTGGCCGTCGACGACCTTGACATAGCCAGCAGCCTCGAGCGAGCCACTGAGGCGCTCGGAGTCGTGCACGTTCATCTGACACCCGAAGGTGCGCACCTCGTAGGTGCGCGATCGCTCGCCGTGCGTGGCAGTCGCGGGGGCAGCAAGGAGGGTACTCATAGCCCCTTCAGTCTACGGCGCGCCTGCATCGCGACCGCCGCCCGGGCCTGATGCATAGACCGACGATTCGCCACTCCGTGCCTCACGCGTGAATCTCACGCTCGACGGTCACCCACGAGTCGTCAGCGGAACTCAACGCGATGCACGGTGGCGCCGCGACGATTGTCATCAGCGACGGCCTTCTCGTCAGCAAACACCTCGTCGTCGCGGGAGTCGAGCGCGCGTCGAGCAGCCTCGCGTGCGGTGCTGCCGGAGTGGCCCTTGCGTGCGAGAAAGTCGACGAGCCGGCGTTCCGCCGTCGAGCGATCGAGACCGCCCAGTCTCCGTGCCCGGTCGCGAGCGAGCTCAACGACCAGATCGTCGTCATCGCCCGCGTCATCAGCAGCCGCCAGAACTTCGTCGATCGCCGAACGATCGAGCTTTCGGCGCATCAGCTCAGAACGCAGAGCCGATATACCGAGCCTCTTGCGGGTACGCAAGCGATCAGCGAGATCGGCAGCCAAGGCACGGTCGTCGATGAGGCCGACAGACTCGAGTCGATCGAGCTCGGCCTCAGCGACCACAGGATCGATCTCACGACGCCGCAGCAGGTCGGCGACTTCGGCGCGAGACTGTCCGCGACGGGTGATGGCATGCATCGTGACGTTTTCGGCACGACGGGCGTCCGCCACGCGCGATGCTTCGGCCACGGCGGCCGCGCGCACCTCGCGTTCGGCCGCTGCCTCGCGCACGCCGGGCAGGTACGTGACGGGAGCCAGACCGCTACTCGGGTGTGGGTCGTCTGGCCCGGTCGTGCGCGAGGTCGGCATCAGGCGCCGGCAGCTGTGCGCAGCAGGGGCAGTTCTGCGGCGTCGGCCTCGGCAGGCGCAGCGAGCTCGGTCTCAGCCAACTCAGGTGTAGCAAGCCCAGTCGCACCAAGCCCAGCCGCACTTCGCTCAGGCCCCACTGCCTCAACAACGGCAGAAGCGGCCGCGGCCTTCGCCGCGCTCGCCTTGCTCGTCGACTTCTCCGCTGCAGGCTTCTGCGCCGGGGCAGCGACCGGCTCAGCCGCGGCCGGCTTGGCCCCGATGCCGAGCTTCGCAAGAATCTTGTTCTCGATCTCGGCAGCCATTGCGGGGTTGTCGATCAAGAAGTTGCGAGCGTTTTCTTTGCCCTGGCCCAGCTGGTCACCCTCGTAGGTGTACCACGCGCCCGACTTGCGCACGATCTCGTGCTCGACACCGAAGTCGATGAGGCTGCCCTCGCGGGAGATGCCGACGCCGTAGAGGATGTCGAACTCGGCCTGCTTGAAGGGCGGAGCCATCTTGTTTTTAACGACCTTCACGCGCGTGCGGTTACCCACCGCCTCGGTGCCATCTTTCAGAGTTTCGATTCGACGGATGTCGAGGCGCACCGAGGCATAGAACTTGAGCGCCTTGCCGCCAGAGGTGGTCTCGGGGCTACCGAAGAAGACCCCGATCTTTTCGCGCAACTGGTTGATGAAAATCATCGAGGTCTGGGTGCTATTGAGGCCACCGGTGAGCTTGCGGAGCGCCTGCGACATGAGTCGGGCCTGGAGGCCGACATGGGTGTCACCCATCTCGCCCTCGATCTCGGCGCGAGGCACGAGCGCAGCGACGGAGTCGATAACCACGAGGTCGATCGAGCCGGAGCGCACGAGCATGTCAGCGATCTCGAGCGCCTGCTCACCCGTGTCGGGTTGCGACACGAGCAGTTGGTCGATGTCGACACCGAGCTTTTGGGCGTACTCGGGGTCGAGCGCGTGCTCGGCGTCGATGAACGCCGCGATGCCGCCCGCTTTCTGCACGTTCGCGATGGCGTGCAGGGTCAGCGTGGTCTTACCAGACGACTCGGGGCCGTAGATCTCGATGATGCGGCCACGGGGCAGGCCACCGATGCCGAGCGCCACATCAAGCGCGATAGAGCCGGTGGGAATCACCGCGACGGGAGCGCGTTCGTCAGAACCCAGGCGCATGACGCTGCCTTTGCCGAACTGACGGTCGATCTGGGCAAGTGCGGTTTCCAGTGCTTTTTCGCGGTCTGCTGCAGAGGGCATTGCGGTCTCCTATTTCATCTCGTGCGCGGTGTGCCTGTCTTCTGTCGCTCCTCGTCCGGCCGATAGAGCAAGGCCGGACGGATCACGACAAGGCGTGACGGCTGTCGCCGACGAGACCGACGGTACGCCCCAGAGCCGACATTGTCGGGTCTGACGCGCAGCACGTGCAGTGACTCGTGTTCGAGTGCCGCTGTGGAGGAGTCTATGCGAGTGGCGAACACATGTTCGAACGCGATTACTACGGCGTGTCGCGAACTCGACACCCAAGGGCTAAAGATGAGGCGCTAGACGCGCTTGGGTTCAGGGCGGCCCGCGCCATACCAGCGCTCGCGCGGAACATCCATTGCGGCGCACAGCGCGAACCAGACCTCGCGCGGCGCAAGACCAGCCGTCAGCGCTTCCTCGGCCGTGCGCTCTCCCAGCGGTGTGAGAACGAGGTCGCGCACCAGGCTGCGTCCGTAGGCATCGCCGAATTCGTCGGCGATGGCACGGAGGAACTCGCTGCGGGTCACCGCGCTCACTTCACGATCAGATGCAGGTCAGCGCAAGGCGAGATCGGCATCGAACTGCGCGACCAGATCGTCGGGCAACGTGTCAGGCACCGCGCTCAGGCCTTCAATGACAGCCAGCCGGTCGCCTACCTCGCGCATGATGAGCGAGATCGGGGTGTCGAGCGCGTCAGCCACTGACGCGAGAATCTCGCTCGAGGCCTCTTTTTGGCCCCGCTCGACCTCACTCAGGTAGCCGAGCGCGACACTCGCGCGGCTCGCCACCTGTCGCAGCGTGCGGCCCTTTTGAAGGCGCACGTCACGGAGGACCTCACCAATTTCTTGTCGAACCAGAACCATGGGGACCTCCTTTTCACTCGCCTCGCGGCCAGGGTATCGCCGGGCCGTAACACTACCGGAACCGGATTGCTTCACTGTAACCGCCACCACCTGAGGAGCGGTTGTCAGTCTGCTGTCTGTAACACGACTGTCACCCATGTCATTCCCGATAGTGCGTCATGACGTGAACTCCAGCCGTTCCGAGAGCAACATGAGCGCGGCGTCGACGGTCTGAGCCCGAATAGCGGATCGATCGCCCGCGAAATGGTGCTCTCGCACGATCGTGCCCGCAGCATCCGCAACGGCGACGAAGACGAGGCCCACGGGCGCGCCATCTTGTGGGTCGGGGCCAGCGACTCCCGTCGTCGCGAGGCCGAGATCAGCGGGATGCCCTTCCACGGCCGCGGCCAACCGGGCTCCCTCGGCCATCGCCACCGCCACGTCGGCGTGCACCGGGCCATGGAGGCTGAGCAGCTCGGCGGGCACCCCTAGGAGACTGTGCTTGAGCTCTGTTGCGTAGGCCACAACACCGCCGCGCACGGTGGCTGAGGCACCGGGAACGCGGACGAGCTCGGCGATGACCGATCCCCCGGTCAGCGACTCCGCTACGGCCACCGTGAGGCCGGCGGCCGTGAGGTCAGCAACCAGCAGCGCGGCGCGGTCTGCGCCCGCTGTGGCGCTCATGAGCGAGCGGCGCGGTTCTGGCGCCAGGCCTGGAAGAGGTAGTCGATACCCGTGACCACGGTCAGAACAAACGCGGCTGACATGAGAACTGTGTTGACCACGTGCACCCACTCGCCGAAGAGATTCCAGAGCGGCAGGAGAGCGAGTGAAATGGCGACAGCCTGCACGACAGTCTTGAGCTTGCCGCCCCGCGACGCCGGAATCACGCGATCGCGCAGCATAAGGAAGCGGAAGAGGGTGATGCCCCACTCGCGCACGAGAATCACCACCACAATCCACACGGGCAACTCGGCGAGCACGGCCAGCATGACGAGCGCGGCGCCGGTGAGCAACTTGTCGGCGATCGGATCGAGCAAAATGCCGAGGTCGGTAACGAGGTTGCGGCGGCGAGCGAGCATGCCGTCAACTCCGTCCGTCGCGATCGCGACGATGAACAAGATCGCGGCGGCAACCCGCAACGGGCCGTCGGCGCCGCCGTCGAGCACGAGCAAAACGACGAAGACCGGGGCGAGCAGGATGCGCACCACCGTGATGATGTTGGCAAGGTTTCCGCTGCTCGCGGGCGTCTCGCCGGCGCTCACGACCCGCCCTCGCATTGAATACGACCGTGCTCGGGCTTCTGACTCGGTCACACGATCCTCCTGGTGGGCGAACACATGACGAGGCTGCGGCGCCTCACTCGCGGTCGGTCAACTGCCAGGCGTCGTCGTCTGACGGCGCCTGCTCTTCAGGATAGCCCTGGGTCATGCGGGCCACGGGGTCGTCGTCGAGGGCGCGCGACGCTGGCGCAGCATCCTCTCCCCGCAATCGAGCGAGCACGTCGGCGAGTTGGTCGGGGCTCACGAGAACATCACGCGCCTTCGACCCCTCGGAGGGGCCGACGATCTCGCGCGACTCGAGCAGATCCATGAGACGACCGGCCTTCGCGAAACCCACGCGCAGCTTGCGCTGCAGCATCGACGTCGAGCCGAACTGCGTGCTGACGACGAGCTCGGCGGCCGCGAGCAGCACCTCGAGGTCGTCACCGATGTCCGCGTCAATCTCACGCTTCGTCGCCTCAGCAGCCACGTCGTTGCGGTACTCGGGCATTGCCTGTTGCTTGACGTGCTCGACGACCGCGGCGATTTCCGCTTCGGTCACCCACGCGCCCTGCACACGAATCGCCTTCGAGGCACCCATGGGCAAGAAGAGCGCATCGCCCTGCCCGATGAGCTTGTCGGCGCCAGGCTGATCGAGGATTACCCGACTGTCGGTCATGCTCGAGACCGCGAACGCCAGCCGGCTCGGCACGTTGGCCTTGATGAGGCCCGTGACGACGTCGACACTCGGCCGCTGCGTCGCGAGCACGAGGTGGATGCCCGACGCGCGAGCGAGCTGCGTGATGCGCACGATCGAGTCTTCGACGTCGCGCGGCGCGACCATCATGAGGTCGGCGAGCTCATCGACGACGACGAGCAAGTAGGGGTACGGCTGCAGTTGGCGCTTGCTGCCCTCGGGCAGCACGATCTCGCCCGCGAGCACGGCCCGGTTGAAGTCATCGATGTGCCGAAACCCGAACGACGCGAGGTCGTCGTAGCGCATGTCCATCTCTTTCACGACCCACTGCAGCGCCTCAGCCGCCTTCTTGGGGTTCGTGATGATGGGCGTGATTAGGTGCGGTACGCCCTGGTACGCCGCGAGTTCAACACGCTTGGGGTCGACGAGCACCATGCGCACTTCGGCCGGCTTCGCCCGCATGAGCACGCTCGTGATCATCGAGTTGACGAAGCTCGACTTGCCCGAGCCGGTCGAGCCAGCCACAAGCAGGTGCGGCATCTTGGCGAGGTTGGCCACGAGGTAGCCGCCCTCAACGTCTTTGCCGACGCCGATCGTCATCGGGTGCAGGGCTTTCGCCGCGGCGCTCGACCGCAACACGTCGCCGAGGCTCACGATCTCGCGGTCGACATTCGGAATCTCGACACCGATCGCGCTCTTGCCCGGAATGGGCGAGAGGATGTTCACCTCATTGCTCGCGACGGCATACGAGATGTTCTTCGTGAGGGCCGTGAACCGTTCAACCTTCACGCCCGGGCCCAGTTCGATCTCGTAGCGCGTGACACTTGGACCGCGACTAAAGCCCGTGACGCGAGCGTCAACCTGGAACTGCTCGAGCACCTCGGTGATCGCCGCAACGACCGAGTCGTTGGCGGCCGACTTTGACTTAGGCGGGTCTCCGGGGGCGAGCAGTGATGCTGCGGGCAAGCGGTACGGCTTGGTGCCGCCAGAACGCCCGGCGGGCGGCGTGGTGAACTCGCCGGCCGCTCCCTTCTCGCTCGCGGTGGTGGCGAAACCGGGCAGCACGGCAGGCGCGAGCGGCTCGCGGCCGGAGGGCGCGGCATCCACCTCACCGGTAAAGCGGCGGACGGCCTGCTCGGCCGCCGAGAGCACGTCGTCGAGGTTCTCGGTGACGGCGGCGCGGTCGGCGGGGTCGATGACATCGGTCACCCCGGCGCGTTCAACGGGGCTGTCGAACGCCTCGGCCTCGCGCGTCGACTTGCCTTTTCGCCACCACGGCATCGAGGTCGAGTCGTTCATGTCGAGCCCTAAGTCAGTGAGCGAACCAAACTCGACCTCTTCCGGCTCGCTCTTCTGCTTCGGCTCGCGCGGGGCAAGCTCGGCACCAAAGAGGTAGCTGTAGAGCTCGCGCAAGCGGTCACCGATGCGGTTGGGCGGCGTCTTGGTCATGATGAGCACCGAGAGCCCCGCAAGCAGCACGAGTGCGGGAACCGCGATGTAGACGGTTGCGAAGAGCAACACTCCCCCGAGCACCCAGCCGACGATGCCGCCCGCTTGGGCGAGGGACAGCGGAGGCAGCGCGGGCTGCGGAGCACCGAGGGCGATGTGGCACAGGGCGCTCACACTCGCAATCAGCAGCCCGAGGCCGATGCCAATGCGCGTGTTGTCGTGCACGCTCGCTGGGTGGCGGAACAGCCAGCCCGCGAAGACGAGCATGATGACGGGCATCGCGAACGACACGCGCCCCACAAGACCGCCGAATGTCCAGGCGTTGAGGGCGACGGCGACCGGGTCGGTCGCAAAGAACCACTCGACGATCGCCCCGATGATCGCGAGCACGACGATGAAGAACGGCACGCCGTCGCGCCGCTCGTCTTTCGCGAGCGTTTCACGGCCCAAGACCCGGAACATGCCTCCTGTGAGGTGGGCCATGCCCATCCACGCACGCGACAGGATGCCCTGCTCGGGTTCGACCGAGCTCGGCAGCTTCTTCGTGGCTTGCGTGCGCGAGTTGCCCCCGCGGGCGCTCCCCGAGCGCGACGAAGCGGCGCGAGGGCGCGACGACGACCGTGTGCTCGATGCCATGCGCCCACGGTACCCGGGCACGTGCGACACGACCGCGGGCGACACGCTCTCGCGCGTGCGAACCGTGTGGCGGTCTAACCGAAGTTGCAGCCTCCGGCGATGTTGCCGCTGCCCGCTACCGAGAACACGCCGAGTGACGTCTTCACCGCATGGATGTACAACACCTGACCATCGGGGATGCCGGACGAGCCCCAGTACGAGTCGTTCTCCGGCGTCGCCCGCGTCGCGACCTCAATCTGCAGGATGCCCTTCGTTCCGGTGACGACATAGACATCGGTGAGGCCGCCCGAGACGAGAGCCGCGCTGGGGTGTCCGGCGAGAACGTCAGCGCGGTCATCCCCAATGCGAACGCCACCATCGGTGGGAATGTCGCCGGTGTAGAGGTCAACGCGCTGGAGCACGTTGCCCGCGGCCTCGTCGACGCTGATGCCGAAAGGCTGACCATTGGTCTCAGGAGTGGGCGGAAGCTCGTAGAACGGGTCGACGAACCAGCCCCCCGCAAACTCATCGCCAGCGACGATTCCCATCTCAAACCCCGTGACAGCGTCGGTGCACCCAATCGGATCGAATTGCACGATGCGTAGTGCCGGATCAGTCTCGGGAGTGACCCCAAACAGCATCGGGCCGAGGCCTTCTGAACTCAGCACGAGGTCGGCGAGTGCCGGGCGGCTCGGCGCTTCAGGCTCGGCCGACGAAGATGCTTCGGGGGCGCTCGACGCCGACGCGCTGGGCGCGGGCGACGGAGTCGGCGTGCACCCCGACAAGACAGCGAGCGACAGCGCGCTAGCAACGATCGCGAAACGGATGCCACTCAGAGATCGGGTCATGCCGCCACCCTATTGCGCCTGCTCACGATGCGATACAGGCATTTCGGCACAGGTGATCGAGGCCTTCAGGCCTCGCCCGCGCCGCCCCGCGGCGCGGCAATCCAGCACCGCTTAGGTGATCGAGGCTACGCCTCGCCCGCGCCGCCCACGGCGCGGCAATCCAGCACCGCACGGGTGATCGAGGCCTTTCAGGCCTCGATCACGACCGGCACGATCATCGGGCGACGACGGTGCTGCGTGTTGACCCAGCGGCCGACCGTGCGGCGCACGACTTGACTAAACGCATGCGTGTCGCGCGTGCCGTTCGAGGCGGCTTCGGCGAGCGCCTTGATGATCTGCGGCTTCACGTCGTCGAAGATCGCTTCGTCGGGGGCGAACCCGCGCGCGTGAATCTCGGGGCCCACGACGACCTTGCCGGTTTGAGCATCCATGGCCACAAAGATCGAAATGAAGCCTTCTTCGGCGAGGATGCGGCGGTCTTTGAGGTCGGCGTCGGTGATTTCGCCGACCGTCGATCCGTCGACGTAGACGAAGCCGATGTCGAGCTGGCCGACGACGCGGGCGACGCCGTCCCGCAGATCAACGACCGAACCATTGTCGGCAACGAGTACGTTCTGCTCGGGCACGCCCGTGGCAATCGCGAGCTCGGCGTTGGCGACGAGGTGGCGCTGCTCACCGTGCACGGGCATAACATTCTTGGGCTTGAGTACGTTATAGAAGTAGAGCAACTCGCCCGCCGAGGCGTGGCCCGAGACGTGCACGCGAGCGGTGCCCTTGTGCACCACCTTGGCGCCGAGCTTCATGAGCCCGTTGATGACGCGGTAGACCGCGTTCTCGTTACCGGGGATCAGGCTCGAGGCGAGGATGACGGTGTCGCCCGAACCGATCTCGATCTGGTGCTCGAGGTTGGCCATGCGCGCGAGCACGGCCATGGGCTCGCCCTGGCTGCCCGTCGACATGTAGACGATCTGGTCGTCGGGCAGGTTGACGGCCTTCTTGTGGTCGATGAGGATGTCG
>JAYUKK010000237.1:0-9154 GCA_043764515.1 Microbacterium sp. | reverse complement strand
TCAACGTGCTGCAGCCGCCCGGCCCCGGGGCAGCACTCGCGGTGAGCGATCTCTTTGATTTTACGATCTATGTGGATGCCCGCACGTCCGACATCGCGCAATGGTACGAAGAGCGGTTTCTGGTCTTGCAGCGCGGCGCCTTCGCCGATCCGCGCAGCTACTTCCATCGCTATGCCGCGCTCACTCACGACGAGGCCGTCGCCAAAGCGCGCGAAATTTGGAGTGAGATTAACGAGCCCAATCTCGTGCAGAACATTCTGCCCACGCGCGCTCGCGCCTCGCTCGTGCTGCGCAAAGCGAGCGATCACACGGTGGAGACCGTGCTGTTGCGGAAGATCTGAGAGGCGCGAGCGGCGACGACCGCTAGGCCAACGAGACCGCGAGTTGCGCGCGAACGACATCAGCGAGGCGCTCGGCAACCTGTTGGGCAATGGCCTGCTCGGCGGCTTCGACCATGACGCGCACCATCGGCTCGGTGCCGCTCGCGCGCAACAGCACGCGACCGCTGTCCCCCAGCATGGCCTCTTCGCCCGCGACAGCGGCCGCGATCACCGCATGGCCGTCGAGTCCGGTGCGATCGACACCGCGCACATTGATGAGCACTTGCGGGAACACGGTCATAACGTCGGCGAGCTCGGCGACTGTTCTGCCCGACCTCACCATCTCGGCCGCGATCTGCAGCCCCGTGAGGATTCCGTCGCCCGTCGTCGCATGGGCACGGAAAATAATGTGGCCCGACTGCTCGCCGCCCAGGGTCAATCCGTGTTCGGCGAGGGCTTCGAGCACGTAGCGGTCACCCACCCCGGTTTCCAACACTCGGATGCCCTGTTCAGCCATCGCGCGCTTGAGCCCGAGGTTGCTCATCACGGTCGTCACGAGCGTATTGTCCGCGAGCAGTCCGCGCGTCTTCATGGAGACCGCAAGAATCGCCATGATCTGATCGCCATCGATGACGCGACCTGAGGCATCCACCGCGAGGCATCGGTCCGCATCGCCGTCGTGCGCAATGCCGAGGTCGGCGCCGTGCTCGAGCACGGCCGCTTGAAGGGGCTCCAGGTGCGTCGAACCGACGCCCTCGTTGATGTTGAGTCCGTCGGGGTCGCTGCCGATGACCGTCACTCGCGCGCCGGCGTCGGTGAAGACCTGCGGCGAAATGCCCGCCGCAGCTCCGTGGGCACAGTCAATGACGACGTGAATCCCGGCGAGCGACACATCGAGCGTGCCGAGAAGGTGGAGCAGGTAACGGTCTTCCGCATCGGCGAAGCGACGGATGCGGCCAACGCCAGCGCCGGTTGGCGCAAGCTTGTCGCCCGACATCGCCTCTTCAATACGGTCTTCGACCGCATCCGGCAACTTGGTTCCGCCAAACGAGAAGAACTTGATGCCGTTGTCGGGTGCCGGATTGTGTGAGGCCGAGATCATCACCCCAAAGTCGGCGCCGATGTCGCCGACGAGGAACGCCGCAGCCGGGGTCGGGATCACGCCAGCGTCGAGCACGTCGATGCCCGAGCTCGCGAGCCCCGCCGACACAGCGGCGGTCAAGAACTGGCCCGAAACGCGCGGGTCACGAGCGACGATCGCCGTCGGGCGTTTGCCCGCGGCGCGCAACTCTTCAGCGTGCCGCCCGGAAGTGAGCACGCGAGCAGCCGCCTGGGAGAGGCCGAGGGCAAGGTCAGCGGTGAGATCACCGTTGGCCAGCCCTCGAACCCCATCCGTGCCGAAGAGTCGACCCATGACGAGTCTGTACTCGTTCGACTAGCGCTTCGAGTACTGAGGAGCCTTGCGGGCCTTCTTGAGACCGGCCTTCTTGCGCTCGATCACGCGCGCATCGCGCGTCAGGAATCCGGCCTTCTTGAGGGTCGGGCGGTTGTTCTCGCGGTCAATCTCGTTGAGCGCGCGTGCGATGGCGAGACGCAAGGCGCCCGCCTGACCCGAGGGGCCACCGCCCGTGATGCGCGCAACGACGTCGTACGCCCCGCCCAACTGAAGGATGGTGAACGGGTCATTGATGAGCTGCTGGTGCAGCTTGTTCGGGAAGTAGTCCTCGAGCGTGCGGCCGTTGACCTTGTAGGTGCCAGCACCCGGGTTGATGCGCACGCGGGCGATGGCCTGCTTGCGACGACCCACGGCTGCGCCGCCGACCGAGAGGATGGCGCGGGGCGCCGCCGACGCGGCAGGAGCCGCGGACTCGGTCGTGTAGCTCTCGGGAGCCGACTCGGGGGTGATGTCGTCAGTGTTGATGTCGGTGTTCGTAACGTCTGCCACGATGCTGATCCTTAGCGTCTGCGCGGCCGCTACTGGGCGACCTGGTCGAGGGTGTAGGTCGTCGGCTGCTGTGCAGCGTGCGGGTGCTCGGCACCCGTGTAGACCTTGAGCTTCTTGATCTGGGCGCGGCCCAGCGAGTTCTTCGGCAGCATTCCGCGGATCGCCTTCTCGACGGCGCGCTCGGGGTTCTTCTCGAGGAGCTCGCTGTAGGAGGTCGCCGTGAGCCCACCCGGGTACCCGGAGTGGCGGTAGGCCTTCTTCTGCGCGAGCTTCGAGCCCGTCAGGGCCACCTTGGCGGCGTTGATGATGATGACGAAGTCGCCCATGTCCATGTGCTGGGCAAAGGTCGGCTTGTGCTTGCCGCGCAAGAGAACGGCGGCGTGGCTGGCGAGGCGGCCCAGGACGACATCGGTTGCGTCGATGACGACCCAGTTACGCTGAATGTCAGCGGGAGTGGGGCTGAAAGTGCGCGTCACAGTGCTAGTACTTTCGTGTCGAGTAGTTCGTGAATCCCGCTCCGGGGGGAGTTCGCTTCTCGATGAGAGCGAACGCCACGGTGGAGGGCTCAACCGGATGGCCGTCGGCGACGGACACCAAGGGTCGAGCCTACCCGCCGCGGCGGGGTCGGTCAATTTGACCCGATCAGTCCGAGGGGTCGGATGCCCTCCCGACGGGTTCGCGGCGCGCCCGAGTGAGCTCGGCGCGCGCCCCCAGCTCGTCGTCGGGCGGGTAGGCCACCTCGACGAGCGTGAGTCCCTTCGCCGCGACCACCGGAAACGCATTGGCTTTCACGGCCGCCGCGAGAATGCTCGAGAGCTCATCAGGCTCGAGCTTGTCGAGGCCGACGGCCACCGCCGCGCCCACGAGCGCCCGCACCATCGAGTGGCAGAACGCGTCGGCGCGCACCCGTGCGACGAGCACGCCCTCGGCATCGCGCGTCCACTCGTAGTCGAGCAGTGTACGAACGGTGGTCGCTCCCTCGCGCGGCTTACAGAAGGCGGCAAAGTCATGCAGGCCGCGAAGGCCGCGGGCCGCAGCATCCATCGCCGCGTCATCAAGAGCATTCGGATGCCACAGCGTGTGAGCTCGACGCCGGGGGTCGCGGCCACTCGTCGCGTCGGCGATGCGGTATTCATATCGACGCCAGAGCGGTGAAAAGCGGGCGTCGAAGCCCTCAGGCGCCACGGTGACCCGCGAAATGACGATGTCGGGCGCCTTCGCACCGATGATGCCGTTGAGCCGTCGAGTCAGCGAGTGCTCGGTCGTGCCGCCGCGGCGAGCGGCGCCGAGAGCTCGCCACTGTTGGGGCGTCAGATCGATGTGGGCAACTTGACCGGTGGCGTGGACGCCCGCATCGGTGCGCCCCGCCACGACCAACCGAACGTCGATGTCAGGATGCCGGAGGAGCGTCGCGATCGCGTCCTCGATGTTCTCCTGCACCGTGCGCAGGCCCGGCTGTCGGCTCCAGCCCGAGAATGCCGTGCCCTCGTAGGCGATATCGAGCCGCAGGCGCACAGTCTCCACAACCGCTCAGTGTACGGCGCGTTGTTTGACCGACGGCGCACGGGGCGCGACGCTTGACACACCATGTCAGCCATCACCACGAGCACTATCGCGCGCGATCGTCTTCCCGGCCTCGACGGGCTTCGTGCGCTCGCGATCGTTCTGGTGCTCGCCTACCACCTGTTCCCGGGCCTCGCGCCCGGCGGATTCATCGGCGTCGATGTGTTCTTCGTCGTTAGTGGTTACCTCATCACCGCCCTCCTCGTCGCTGAACACCGGGCTCACGGTCGCATCGCGCTCGGCCGGTTCTGGGCTCGTCGCGCTCGTCGGCTCCTGCCCGCGCTCATCGTGGTGGTCGGCATCTCGTCGGCGGTCGCCGCAATCATCGGCGGCGATGTGCTCGTGGGCATCGGGTGGCAGCTCGCTGGAGTGCTCACCTTCAGTAGCAACTGGTGGTCGATCGCGCAGGCTTCGAGCTACCTCGACCAGACAAGCCCCGAGCTTTTTCGGCACGCGTGGTCGATCGCTGTTGAAGAACAGTTCTACGTGGTGTGGCCTTTGGTCATCGTGGTGCTCCTCCTGCTGCCGGCCCGGTGGCTGCGCGTGACGATACCGCTCGGGCTTGCCGTCTGCTCTGCGCTCGCGATGGCTGTGCTTGCGGGCGACCCGGCGAGTGATCCCGCCCCCGCCTCGGTCGCGTACCTGTCGACACTCACCCACGGCTTCGGGCTGTTGCTCGGCGCGGGGTTGGCGCTCGGTCTCGAGCCTCTGCGCGAGCGCGCATCCGCCCCCCGCTCTCCCGGCTGGGTTTCTGACCTCGCCGCGATTCTCGCGACCAGTGGCCTCATCGCCCTTGCCGCCCTTCTGGCGATCGATGGCGCGGCCACCTATCGCGGCGGGCTGGTCGCCGCCACGTTGCTCACAGGCGTGCTCATCGTGTGCCTCGCGCATCCCGCTGGCGTCGCGGCGCGCATTGCGGATGCCCCGCTCCCGCGCTGGATCGGTGAACGCTCGTACGGCCTGTACCTGTGGCACTGGCCCGTCGTGGTCCTGCTCGCCGCGGCCTTGCCCCAGGTCGACCGCATCGGCGAACAGAGTTGGCTGCTGGGGCTCGGTGCCCTCGTGATCTCGGTCGTGATGGCCGCGGTCAGCTACCGCGTCATCGAGCAGCCCATCCGCAACCGTCGCGTGCAGCGCGCATTGCGCGGGGAACTCGGGTGGGGTCGCGCTCGCCGCGCGGCCGTGGGGCTTGGCATCGTCACCGCGTTACTCGGTTTGATGGCAGGTGGCGCGGCGGCGATCGTCCGCGCGCCCGCACAGTCGCAGGCCGAGGCTTTCATTGCTGCCGGCCAAGCGGCGCTCGATGCGCCGCCGCCCGCCGTGCCGTTGCGCCTACCACTCGATGAGCGCAAACCTGACGAGGCACAAGAGACGACGCTCCCCACCGGAGACCTGATTGTCGCGATCGGCGACTCGGTCATGCTCGCGGCAGCACCTCAGCTGCAAGCTCGTTTTCCGGGCATCGCGATCGATGCCGCCGTCTCGCGGCAAATGCGACAAGCGCCCGAGATTGTTCGAGCCCTGGCGAGCCAAGACCTCTTGCGCCCGATCATGGTCATCGGTCTTGGCACGAACGGCTCGATCGATGTGGCGACGCTGCACGAAGTGCGCGGCATTCTTGGCCCCGACCGGCAACTCGTGCTCGTGAGTGCCCAAGCGCCACGCGGCTGGATTCCCGGCGTGAACGTAAGCCTGGTGGCGTTCGCCGACGACTATCGCGAGGTCGTCATCGCCGACTGGCACAGTGCGATCGCCCCCCGGCTTGACCTGCTCGCGCGAGACCAGGTTCACCCGGGACCGACCGGAGGGGGCATTTATGCCGGTGCCATCGAAGCCGCGCTCCGTGAACTCGCGCAGTTACCCGAGGTCGTTGACTACGAGGAGAATCCCGTGTTGCCGCGTCCGCAGTAGCGATTCACCGGCAGGCAGCGATCAGTAGGCGACGCGATACGACACTTGGCGTGCGGTCGGCTCAAAGCCGAGTCGCGTGTACACCCCGAGCGCTCCTGTCGGGTTGTCGGCGTCGACATCGAGCACGGCGCACTCGAGGCCCGCATCCCGATACGCCTGCAGCACCTCGGCAAGCAGGGCACTCGCAAGCCCACGACCTCGCCATTCGCGCACCGTTCCGACGAGAGCGATGTACCCCGAGCGCATGCCCTGCCGCTCCCAATCGTCTTCGTTGATCTCCGTGATCACGAATCCGACAACGTCATCACCGTCGAGTGCCACTCGGCACAGCTCGTGTCGAAAGGTCGACAGGGTCTGCGCTGACTCCCACCCTTCGCGGCTCGAAGGCTGACTTCCCCAGTGGTCGGCGAAGGCGGCGTTCTTGGCTGCGCGTACGGCCTCGCTGAGTGACGAGTCGAAGGGCACCACCCTGACTCCCTCCGGCACCGGCACCGACGACGTCACGTGCTCAAGATCAACTTCGAGCGTCGTGAAGTACCGGGCAGGTTCAAAACCGAGCCGCTGAAGAAGCCGCCCATGCTCGGGCGCACGATCGGCCGCGTAACTGAGCACCCATGCCGGCAGCGTCAGCTCGCTCTCCGCGAGTATCTCTTGGGCACGAGCATGTTGCCAGGTCAGCAGTTTCCGACCAATCCCCGCGCCTCGGTGCTCGGGCGCGACCCCGCCGAACAGGATGACCCGGACCAGTGTCTCTGGGTCAGGGGGTGCGACCACGAGGCCCCAGGCAACGGCAACGCCGTCGTCATTGAGGGCAAGCACCCCATCCCGACTCGGATGAACCCAGGAGTGGTTGAGCTCTTCGCGCAATTCGTCGAGCGACTCGCTCCATGTGGGGTGGTCGCGGGCGCTGATGCGTTCGGAAAGCTCGGTGACCGCCACCGCATCGTCGAGCTGAAGAGGGCGCCAGTGGATCCCTGCGGGGCCGAGCGGAAGGTCGGTCGCCGCGGGTATCGACACACGATCACGGAGGGGCAGCAGTGCATCACTCACAGGGAAAGCATACGGCCCCCCCTCGGCAGAGCGGGGGCCGTAACGACAACGAAATCGGGCGTGACTACTTGGCCTCGTCCGCAGGCTTGGCGTCGACCGCAGTCTCGTCAGCAACAACTTCGTCGGCGACAGTCTCGTCGGCGACAGTCTCGTCAACCGCGGTCTCGTCAGCGACGGGCTCGTCGGCCGCAACCTCGACCACAGGCGCCTTTTCGGCCGGCGCGGCTGCCGCGGCGGTCTTCTTTGCGCTCTTGGCCTTGGGGTTGACCGGCTCGAGCACGAGCTCGATGACCGCCATGGGCGCGTTGTCGCCCTTACGGTAGCCAACCTTCGTGATGCGCGTGTAGCCACCCTCACGCTCCGCCATGAGCGGCGCGATCTCCGTGAAGAGCTCGTGCACGGCGCTCTTGTCGCGGATGATCGTCATCACCCGGCGACGGGCGTGCAGGTCGCCGCGCTTGGCGAACGTGATGAGGCGCTCCGCGAGGGGGCGAAGGCGCTTGGCCTTCGTCTCAGTCGTGGTGATGCGCTTGTGCGTGAACAGCGCCGTCGCGAGGTTCGCGAGAAGCAGGCGCTCGTGGGCGGGACCGCCGCCGAGACGGGGACCCTTCGTGGGCTGAGGCATGGTGTCTGTTCTTTCGTATCAGTGAGAAAGGGGGAGCAGGAAGAACCGCGAAAGGTCCTAGCTCTCCTCGTCGTCGTAGCCGCCGTAGAAGTGAGCGCCGTCGAACCCGGGAACCGCGTCCTTGAGCGAAAGACCCATCTCGACGAGCTTGTCTTTCACCTCGTCGACCGACTTCTGGCCGAAGTTGCGAATGTTCATCAGCTGGGTCTCAGACAGCGCGACAAGCTCGCTGACCGTGTTGATGCCCTCGCGCTTGAGGCAGTTGTAGCTGCGCACCGAGAGGTCGAGGTCTTCGATCGGCATCGAGAGCTCGGTCGAGAGAACAGCGTCGACCGGCGCGGGGCCGATCTCGATGCCCTCGGCCTGCGTGTTCAGCTCGCGCGCGAGACCGAACAGCTCAACGAGCGTGCGGCCTGCCGACGCGATCGCGTCGCGCGGCGTGATCGCGGGCTTCGACTCGACGTCGACGACTAGACGGTCGAAGTCGGTGCGCTCACCGGCACGAGTCGCCTCGACGCGGTAGGTCACCTTGAGCACGGGCGAGTAGATCGAGTCGACCGGAATCTGGCCAGCTTCGCTGAACTCGCTGCGGTTCTGCGTGGCGCTCACGTAGCCGCGACCGCGCTCGATGGTGAGCTCGAGCTCGAACTTCGCGCTGTCGTTGAGCGTCGCAATGACGAGCTCAGGGTTGTGAATCTCAACGCCAGCAGGAGCCGAAATGTCGGCAGCCGTGACCTGGCCCGCGCCCTGCTTGCGCAGGTAAGCAGTGATCGGTTCGTCGTGCTCGCTCGAGACGACGAGGTTCTTGATGTTGAGGATGATCTCCGTGACGTCTTCCTTCACACCAGAAATGGTGCTGAACTCGTGGAGCACGCCATCAATGCGGATGCTCGTCACGGCAGCCCCGGGAATCGACGAGAGCAGCGTGCGGCGCAGCGAGTTACCGAGGGTGTAGCCGAAACCGGGCTCCAGCGGCTCGATGATGAACCGGGACCGGAACTCGGAGACGTTCTCCTCGGTCAGCGTGGGACGTTGTGCGATGAGCACTGTTGATTCCTTTCGGCAAAGTGTCCGCCATATGACACTTGTGGCGCGACGAGTGGCTGGCTCGTCGAGTGTGTTGAGTTATTCGCGCGGTGGAGCGGGAAGCGATGCATCGCATCGCCGCGACCCCAGCGCCGACCCGGGCTATGCCCGGGTCGGGCGACTGAGAGTCGAAAGATTAAACCCGACGACGCTTCGGCGGGCGGCAACCGTTGTGCGCCTGGGGCGTCACGTCGCTGATCGAGCCAACCTCGAGGCCGGCGGCCTGCAGTGAACGGATCGCGGTCTCGCGGCCCGAGCCGGGGCCCTTGACGAAGACATCGACCTTCTTCATGCCGTGCTCTTGCGCCTGGCGTGCCGCCGACTCTGCGGCGAGCTGGGCGGCGAAGGGCGTCGACTTGCGCGAGCCCTTGAAGCCGACCTGGCCCGACGAGGCCCAGCTGATCACAGCGCCGGTCGGGTCGGTGATCGACACGATCGTGTTGTTGAACGTTGACTTGATGTGAGCCTGCCCGACGGCGATGCTCTTCTTCTCTTTGCGGCGGGGCTTGCGCGCGGCCGACTTCGGTGCTGCCATGGTCTTCTCCTAAACCTGTAGATTGCGCGGGTCGCGGCGGGGCCGGACTAGCGCGCCTTCTTCTTGCCGGCGACGGTGCGCTTCGGGCCCTTGCGGGTACGTGCGTTGGTCTTCGTGCG
>JAYUKK010000236.1:0-2692 GCA_043764515.1 Microbacterium sp. | reverse complement strand
TGAGGCTCGACGTTCTCCTCGGCGTCAACTACGTCATTGACGGCCTCACGGGAGACATCAGCGTTGAATGCGGCGGCAGCGCCACCCTCGACGCGTGCTGGGTCAATGGCACCTTCGCGAACTCTCTTGCCCTGCCGACCCTGCCGCCTGGCGCGACGACCGCCGACATCCGCGGAATCCGCGCCCAATACACGCGTGCCGACGGTGCCGCGTGGGAGCGCCCGTTCAACCCGACGCAGACGCTCCGCTTCACGGCGACGCGCCGCGACGTGCTTGTCGCGCCGGTCGGCGAGCCTGTGCCCTCGACTCTTTACGTTTTCACTCAGCCCGCTCCCGGCGAGGCGACGGTCGGCGTGTTTACGAACGACCTCACGGTCACGTCGTGGGCCGACAACGGGGTGGATCCTCCGCTCTGGCAAGCCACCGATGACGACACCAAGCAGATCTTGTTCCAGCACCGACCCGCCAAGGTGCAAATCGTCAAAACGCCTTTTGGTCCGCTCACGCTCGGCGCGCCCATCCCGTTCGAGATCGAGGTCACTAACCGCGGTACGGGGCTTGACAAGCAGCTCACCGGTCTCGAGATCGTTGACCTGATTCCGGTTGACAACCCCGAGGGGCCGCAGCTCGTCTTGCCGATCGACCCCGACACCGATTTGCCGTTCGATCCGAATGACGTCATCACGCTCACGGTCGTCGATGAGGCGAACAACCCCGTGACGGCGCCGAGCTTTACGGCGGTGCTCGGCACGGTCGAACTCACCGGTCAAGAGCTCACGATTACGATCGACCCCAGCTTCGTGCTCGAGCATGGCTGGTCAATGACAATCAGTGCGCCCATGCTCTTCCGGCAGTTCTTCGAGGCCGGAAGCGAAACCGATAACTTTGTCCTCAACACGGCCACGGTCACGTCAGATCAGCCGTTTGATGAGTGCACTCCTGAGGTCGATGGCAACGTTCAGCCGACGATCTTCGAGGTCGCCTCGTGCACCGCCACCACCCGCGTCTGGGCGTTGCCGAGCGCCCCGATGACGATCATCAAGGGCGTCAAGGGGGTTGAAGCAGGCCCGCTCGACACGAACGGCACGCCTCTCATCGACCCCCTCACGGGCAACCCATATGACGACCTTGGGGTCATTAAGACCGTCGCCGCGAATCCGGCTGACTGCAGCGCACCCACCTTGGCTGTGGCGGGCAATGAGTACTACCGCTACCCCTGCGTGCCCATCACCCGCCCCGGCGGCACCGAGGAGTGGGTCGGCTACTTCTTCAATGCGGGCAATGTGCGCGTGTACAAGATCTCGTCGATCGACGTTTTGCCGCGCCAAAACGACCGCGGCGTGATCATTAACGATCCGCGCAGCTCAAAGTGGGCGCCCGTGTTGCTCGAGCGTCCGCGCCTCATTGGCTACCCCGACCAGGCCTTGACGGTTTACTACACGAGCCGACTCGACTTGGCGACGCCCACGTGTAACGGCGCCGACATTCAGAACGACCTCGGCATGAGCCCCTCGAGTGACCCGCCGATGGTTCAGGCCTACTGGCCCTGCGTCGGCAGCGCCGCGGCAGGTGGCCTCACCGACCGAGCGAACCCGGCGACGGGCTGGCAGGTCATGCCCGCTGTGCCGTCGGCAGCGTTGCTTGAGAGCGTCGTTGCCCTCAAGTTCGTCATCGACTTTGAAGACGGCGGCGTCACGCCCGTCGGCCTTGCGCCGGGTGAGTCGGTAACCGTGGCGTACGAGACGCGCACGGCGCTCGAGCCCGTGTTGCGAGAGACCACGCCGAACTTGGCGCGCGACTCGATCGCCTACAACTCGCTCGCGGGCGCCGCTCGTGGCTTTGACGGCGTCAACGATCTGCCGTACCGATTCGTGACGGAACCCCGCAAGGTGGGTGTCGCGCTGGCGACCGGTGCTGTCGACCTGGCCAAGGTCATCACCGGCGCGGGCGCCTCGTTTGCTCCCTCAACCGTGCGGATCGATCTCGCCTGTACCGTCGATATCGATGGCGCGGGAACCCTGCACGACCCCGAGCCCATCGAACTGCTCACCAGCGCGGGAGTTGATCGCACGCCATTCACGCTCACGGGCAACGCCGCAGCGACGCGCATTCTGGGCATTCCGCTCTATGCGGTGTGTGACGTGAGTGAAGTAGGAACGACGGGTGCGACCTCGACCGTCTTCTCGCCGGCACAGGTCGTCTCTCGAGCGCTCGATTCGAGCCCGTCGACCGTGGTCAGCCCGGTGCCCGCGTTCGACTCGCGACCGGACATCCAGCAAGGCACGGTGACGAATACCTACGACCTCGCGGGTCTGACGGTGACGAAAACCGTGAACATGAACGGCGCGCTCAACGCCAACGGCGATCCGGTCATGCAGACCGGGTTCAACTTCTCCATCGCCTGCACCTTCGATAACGGTTCGGGGCCGACGGCGTTGACCGTGACTCCCTCCACTTTCACGCTCAATAACGGCGGCTCGCGCACGTTCACGGGGCTGCCTGCTGGTTCTGTGTGCACCGTGACAGAGACGCAGGCGCGATCGGCCACGGTGAGCAAGATCATCACGACCGGTGGCACGGCTGCCGGGTCGACGTCGGGGGCGATCGCCGTCGTGACGCTCGCGTCGAACTCGCTCGCGGGCGACCCCACCAACTCGGTGGCCTACACAAACAGCATCGCGGTCGGCTCGCT
>JAYUKK010000235.1:0-2700 GCA_043764515.1 Microbacterium sp. | reverse complement strand
AGCGGCGCTGAACGCGGCCAGTGTCTCCGTCGTGCCCGCATCAATCTTAAGGGCGGCGCGCGCATCGGCCTTCGTCTCACCGCGGTTGACGATGATCGTGGGGATGCGCTTCTTGGCAGCGAGGCCCACGAGACGGATGCCCGAGTTGACGACGAGGGACGAGCCGAGCACGAGCAGAGCATCCGATCGCGCCACGATGCCGCGCGCCTCTTCAAACTTGACCGGCGGTACGAACTCGCCGAAGAACACGATGTCGGGCTTGAGGGTTCCGCCGCACACCGAGCACTCGGGAACCTGGAAGCGCGAGACGTCGGCCACTTCGGCATCGCCATCGGGATTCATCGTCGCGTCGGCGTCAGTGAGCCAGGGGTTGAGGCGAGCGATGCGTTCGGCGATGGCGCCGCGGTCGAAGGTTTGGCCGCAGTGCAGGCACGTGACGCGGTCCATGCTGCCGTGCAGGTCGACGACGCGACGGCTGCCCGCGCGCACGTGCAGGCCGTCGACGTTTTGTGTCACCACCCCCGTGACCACGCCCCCCTGCTCGAGGTCGGCAAGAGAGCGGTGCCCAGCGTTGGGCCCCGCGGCCGCGAAGCGCTCCCACCCGAGGTGACTGCCGGCCCAATAGCGCTTTCGGTAGGGCTCGTCGGCAAGAAACTGGCTATAGGTCATCGGCGTGCGCACGGGTGCACCAACGCCGCGGTAGTCAGGGATTCCCGAGTCAGTGCTCACTCCTGCGCCGGTCAGCACCGCGACGCGTCGACCGCGCAGCAGTTCAATCGCCTGCTCGACGGAGGCACGCGCGGCCGCATCCAGCTCGACGAGCGGTGCGGCGATCGACATGGGGCCTCCGGTGTTCCTTCCTCGCAGACTAGAACGCTCTGATTTCGAGTATGTTTCCGGAGGTTGGCAGGGCGACCGACGCGTTGCGAGCGAAAGGCGGGCATCCATGCGCATCGAGCACATCACGACGCTCGACGTCCCCGCCCTTGCCGACTACGCGCGCCTCACCGACGTCGCTCTGCGCGTCGCGACCGAGCCGCAAGGCGGGCTCTACATCGCCGAGTCGATCACGGTCATCGGACGCGCGCTGCGCGCCGGCCACGTACCGCGCTCGGTGCTCACGAGCGAGAAGTGGTTGCCCGACCTCGAGGCGCTGCTCGGCGAACGCGACGTGATCGTGTTTGTCGGCGAGCCCGGGTTGCTCGAAGAGCTCACGGGCTTTCACCTGCACCGCGGAGCCCTCGCGAGCATGCACCGGCCCGCGCTGCCCTCGGTTGCCGAGGTGCTGCGGGATGCCCGCCGTGTCGTCATCGTCGAAGACGTCGTTGACCACACCAACGTCGGGGCGATCTTCCGCTCCGTGGCGGGCCTCGGCGCCGATGCCGTGCTCATCACGCCGCGCTGCGCCGACCCGCTCTATCGCCGCAGCGTGCGCGTGTCTATGGGCACGGTTCTGCAGATTCCGTGGACGCGATTGCCGGAGTGGAGCGAGGCGGTGCCGCAGCTGCACGAGGCGGGCTTCACGATCGCGGCACTCGCTCTCGCCGATGACGCTGTGGGTTTGCGGGAGTTCGCGGCGAGTGCACCCGAGCGCGTCGCGATCGTCGTGGGCACCGAGGGCGATGGTCTCAGTCGCGCGGCGCTCGAGGCGGCCGATGTCGTCGTGACGATTCCCATGGCGCACGGCGTTGACTCGCTCAATGTTGCCGCAGCCAGCGCCGTGGCGCTGTACGCGCTGCAAGCGCGACCGTAAACGCAGGGCGTTGCAGGCCTAGTCGACCGCGACCGCGTGCAGCAGCAGCGCCTGCTCGGGCGCAAGCAGCGGAACGGGCAGCCCGAGGTCGGCGAGCAGCCGGCCCGTGACCGTGATGCATCCGTCGGCGAGCCACGCGGGAGGAGCATCCTGCACCGCATGCGGTGGCCCGCCGACCGCGAGGGGCTCGACGCGGTAGCGCCGGTCAGGGTCGAGACCCGGAAAGCGCAGGGGAGGCGGCACGGCGACGGCCGCGGTGGCGAGCGTCACGAGCGCGATGAGTGCCTCAGAACCATCGTGCGCGACGATGCCGTGCACGTAGCGGTCGTCGCCCACTTCATCGGTGCGCACTGTGCGGCCCGTCGTCAGCAGCGGGCGCAGGAGCTTGATCGTCGCGACCCACTCGCGCAGTGAGTCGAGCTGGGCGGCATCGGCAGTCGTGACGTTCCACTCGATGCCCGCGCTGCCGAACAGTGCGGTCGCGAGACGGAATGACAGGTCGTGCGTGCGGCCCGTGATGTGGGCGCGCGGCGCGCCGACGTGGCCGCCGAGCAGTTCAGGCGGCATGAGCAGCCCGCTGTAGCGCTGGATGCGCTGCCGATCGAGCGCGTCGTTCGTGTCGCTCGTCCAAAAGCGATGCACCCGCGCGGCCATCCCCAGGTCGATGCGCGCGCCGCCCGAAGCGCAGCTTTCGATAGCGACGTGCGGAAAACGCGCGCGCAGGTCGTCGATGAGCGCGTACACAGCCCTCGTGTGGGCGGCCGCGGTTCCGGCGTGTTGGTCGCGGTTGTGATCCCACTTGAGGAAGGCGATGGGGTACTCGGCCAGCAGCGCACTCAGGGCGTCGAGCACGTGGGCGCGCGCCTCGTCGATCGTGAGGTCGAGCGTGTGCTGGAAGCGCCAGGTGGGGGGATGCTGGGTTTCGGTCGCTGCGTCGGCGAGCATCC
>JAYUKK010000234.1:0-9221 GCA_043764515.1 Microbacterium sp. | reverse complement strand
CGTGCGCGGGTTGACCTGCTGAGCATCCCTCGATCTCATAGCGTGTTCTGCGGCGCGTCGCAACTCTGAATAGTGGGTCGAACCTTTTACGATGCACGACTTGACGTGAGCGAATGACACGAGTGTAATTAGGGCATCCCGCGCAACCGGGGGGTCGCGCAGGGGGAGGAGTCAAGCCGATGAGTGAGTACCGCAACACCGTTCCCGCAGACTGGTTCGTTGACCCTGTTCGCCTCGGCGTGCCGGGCGTGCGTCGTCAGCGCACGGTTGGTGACGACGAGAACGCCCTCGGGTGGCAGGTCGACGCGCTGTGCGCGCAGACGGACCCCGAAGCGTTTTTCCCCGAAAAGGGCGGTTCGACGCGCGACGCCAAGAAGATCTGCACGACGTGCGAGGTCAAGTCAGAGTGCCTCGAATTCGCACTGCAGAACGATGAGCGCTTCGGCATCTGGGGTGGCCTGAGCGAGCGCGAGCGCCGCAAGCTCCGCCGCCGCGCCTGACCCATCTCGCCCGACGAGCGGCTTAGGGTCGAGAGAGTGCAGCCCCGAGTCATTGCGATCGTTGTCGCCCGCCGTGGCGGCGAGCCGTTGCAGCAGACTCTGGATGCTCTCGCCCAGCAAAGCCGCCGCCCCGACCTGCTCGTGGTCGTCGACGCCGCGGGCGCCGACGCGGTAACGGCCCAGCTCGCGGCCGCGAACCCCACCCAGTTCGTCACGGCAGGGTCGGGGCTCGGATTCGGAGAGCTCGTGCATCGCGGCCTCGCGGCCGTGCCGTTGCCCGAACCGACGAGCTCGCCGTATGGCGGAGTCGACGAGTGGCTCTGGCTGTTGCGCCACGACACCGTGCCTGATCCGCACGCGCTGCAGCGGTTGCTCGCGGCCGTCGAGATCGCGCCGTCGGTGGCGGTCGCGGGGGCGAAGCAGCTCGAGGCTGCGCATCCGACGGTCATTGCCGCCTATGGCGAAACGCTCACGCGCTGGGGCGCGTCGATGGCGATTGCCGAGCGCGAGCTCGATCAAGCCCAGCACGACCGCACGAGCGATGTGCTCGCGGTCGGTGAGGCCGCGATGCTCGTGCGGCGAAGCGTGTACCGGGCCGTGGAGGGCTTCGACCCGGCGCTGTCGAGTGTTGATGCGGCGCTTGATCTGTGCGTGCGCATCCGTCTCGCCGGTCATCGGGTGGTCGGGGTGCCGCAAGCGCGCGTCTTTGTGTACGAGGGCACCGCTGCCGCGTCACGCGCGGGAGCCGGCAAGGCGGTGTCGCCGCGCGTGCGCGCGCGCCTCGTGCGCACCGCGCAGCTGCACCGGCGGCTTGTGTATGCGCCCGCGGTGGCGATGCCGTTGCACTGGTTGAGCCTCGTGCCCCTTGCCGTTGCGCGGTCTCTCGGACAGTTGGTGCGCAAGCGCCCCACGTTTGTCGCCGGAGAGTTTGCGGCGGCCCTCGCCGTTGCTTTCTCGGGCGGTGCGGTGCCGAGCGCGCGTCGACGGCTCGCGCGCGGTCGTTCGCTCGGCTGGTCGGTGATTGCACCGTTGCGCATGGCGCCGGACGACGTGCGCCGTCGCCAGGCAATCGCGCGCGATGCCCAGCTCGCGGCTCTCGACGATGACCGCCCACCTCGCCCCGATTTTCTGCCGGGAGGCGCCAGCGTTGTGGCCCTCACGGCCGTGATGGGCGCAATCGCCTTCGTGCCCCTCTTCGGCGCTCCGGCCCTGTTGGGTGGGGCTCTTGCCCCGCTCGCGCCCGATGTTCGCGCGCTACTCGCGGGTCTCGAGCGCACCACCGCGGGCGCCGCCGACCCGTTTGCCTTCGTACTGGCGTTGCTCGGCTTTCTGACGCCATGGCAACCCTCGCTCGTCATCGTCGTGCTCACGATCGCTGCGCTGCCGCTCGCCGCTCTCGGCGCGTGGTGGGCGGCGGCGGCGCTCATGCGTCGCCCCGGGCCGGTCGCCGTCGTTGCCCTGCTGTGGGCCTTCTCGCCCGCTCTCATCTCAGCGCTCGTCGAGGGGCGACCCGCGGCCGTCGTCGCGCACCTCACGCTTCCGGTGCTCGTCGCGAGCGCCGCGCGCGCACCGCGCTCGTGGAGTGCCACCGCCGTCGCCGGCCTGTCGGCGGCCATCGTGGTCGCGAGTTCACCGAGCCTCGTGCCCGCTCTGCTGGTCGCCTGGCGCGTGTGGATGCTCGCCCACCCGCGTCGCCGCGGCCGACTGTTGACCCTCCCCGTGCCCACCGCGGCTCTGCTCGCCCCGCTCCTCTATGACCAGCTGGTGCGCGGCACGCCGTTCGGATTACTCGCTGACCCGGGTCTGCCCGCCGCCCCGGCAGCCGTTACCCCCACCGGGCTGCTGCTCGGCTGGCCCGATCTTTCCCTCGTGCTGACGCCGCTCGGCCAGCTGGTGCCCGGGGTGTCGACCGCGGTCGTTGTCGCCGTGCTGGCTGCGCTGGCTCTCGTGGTGGTCGCGCTCGCGCTCGTGGGTCTGGCGCTGCCCGACGGTCGGCGCGGCATCGTGCCGCTCGTGCTCGCCGCGTTAGGCCTCGTGACCGCCTGGGCCGTGTCGGGCGTCGCGGTGGTCGTCGCGGGCGGGCAGGCGGTGACGATCGACGTCGGCCCAGCACTGAGCCTCGTGGGCTTGGGGTTGGCACTCGCGGCCGGTCTCGGTCTCGAGGCCACACGGTCGTTCTCGCCGATGACGCGTCGCACGGCGAGTTTCGGCCCCGAGCGGCGCGGAGCAGGCTCTCTCGCCGCGGTGCTCGGTCTCGTCGCCGTTCTTGCCGCGAGCGTTGCTGCCGCTCCGGCTCTCGCGAGCGTTCTCACGGGTGCGGCGGCCGTTCGCGCCGGTGAGGCGCACACCCTGCCCGCCATCGTGGCCGCCGAAGCACAGAGCGACCCGTCGATCGGCACGATCGTGCTCACGCCCGTCGAGGGCGCCCTCGTGGCGCGCATTGACCGTGGCGCCGGCCAATTCCTGGTCGAACAAAGAACGCTCGAGAACACGCGGGCCCTTGACGAGAGCGTGTCAGCCGAGAGCGCGGCCCTCGCCGACCTCGTGGGCAACCTCGCCGCCCCGAGCGGTCGTGACGTGACGGCAGCGCTCGACGAACTCGACGTGCGGTTCGTGCTCCTCGAAGGGTCGGGCAACGCCTCCACTGCCGCCGAGAACGTGACGGCTGCGCTCGATGGCAACCCTGTTCTTGCCCCGATCGGCGATGCAGATGCGGGCCGCCTGTGGCGCGTCGTGCCCGACGACGACACGCGGGCCGCGGCACCTGCCCGTCCCGCGAGTTCATCGATTGTGCTGGCCGTGCAACTCGGCATTCTCGGTCTCACCCTTCTGCTCGCCGTGCCGACCACGCTGCGCCCGCGACGCGGTCGCGATGACCGGGCCGCTGATGATGGCCCGGCAGCGACCTTCGAGGTGAGTGATGACGATGAGTGACGACGTGTTGCCCGACCGAGAGCCGCGCACGCGGTCACTGTTGCTCGCGGGCGGTCGCGCATCCCTCGCTCTCGGTGCCGCGGCCGCGGGGGCGGCACTCGTGGCCGGAGTCGTGCTCGTCCCGGGGCCCATGCTCGCGCCGACGGTGCCCGCTGTGGCGGTGACGCCGGACCGCTCGGATCAGTCACTCGTCTGCGCGGGCGGCGCGCTCGGCCTCACGCGGGGCGTTGATCCGCAGGTGGCCGTGGTCGCTCCTGAGCGACGCCACACCTCGGGTGCCGGTCTCGTGACCTCGACCCTCACCACGAGCGATGCCGTCGACGGCTCGACGGTGGTCGTGACACTGCCCCGCGAGGCCCCGGGTGATGCCCTGGCGGCCACGGGCATCGTGCAGCCGGACACGACGGAGGTCAGCGGGCTCGCCGCGGCCGAGTGCCTGTCGCCCACGCGAACGTCGTGGCTGGTCGGGGGATCGACAACGGTTGGACGCACGAGTTGGATCGTGCTGAGCAACGCTGACGCGGTGGATGCTGTGGTCGACCTCACCCTGTGGGGCGACGCGGGCCCGATCGACGCCGTCGGCACGACGGGCATCATCGTCGCGGCCGGAGCCCAGCGCATCGTGCCGCTCGCGGGAATCGCGGTCGATGAGCCCTCTCCGGTCGTCCGCGTCTCCAGCACGGGCGGCTCGGTTGCCGCCACGCTGCAGACATCGATCGTGCGCGGTCTCACGCCGAGTGGTGTGAGCATTGTCACGCCGATCAATGAGCCCGCGCTTCGTCACGTCATTCCTGCGCTGCCGGTGATCAACGGGCGGGTCGCTCTCGAACGCTCAACAGCAGACGGAGGTGCCGACGGGCTTCCCGCACTTCGCTTGCTTGCTCCCGGAGATATCGCCGCGCAAGTGACCGTGCGGCTCGTACCGATCGAGGGGGGCGTCGGCCTCGTGACGGAAGCCACCCTCGAGCCGGGCGTCGTGCTCGATCTGCCCGTCACGAACCTCGCCGACGGCGAGTACGGCGTCATCGTCGACGCGACCGAGCCCATCGTCGTCGCCGGGCGCACCAGCACGGCAGGCACAAGTGCCGCGGGGGTCGAGACGGCTGACGTGGAATGGTTCACCCCGAGCCCCGCACTCGCGGCCGGTACAGAGGTGCTGATCGCGGTTGCCCCCGTTGACAACACTCAACGGGCGTTCGTGCAGGTGATCGCTCCCAATGCGGGGGCGGAGGTCACCATTGACGGGCTGCCGGTGACTATTGCAGCGGGCGGGATGGTCGTGGTCTCCTCGGCCGCCGACGCCGGAGTGCGTCTCAGCACGACCGGCGTCGTGCACGTGAGCGTCAGCTACCGAGGCGACGGGCTCCTCGCCGGCTCGCGCGTGCTGGCGCCGCCGAGCGCGGCCGGCGCGCTGACCGTGTTGCCGCAGTAGCGCGCGGCCAGAGCGCGCATCCGTCACCGGTTGGGCCGAAACGGCCGATTACCAGTGGCGGAATCGATCCGGCGCGAGATCCCACGGGTCTTTGCCGATGAGCTCGCCCACGGCGCGAAAAACGCAACTCTCGACCATCAGCCGGCGGTGCCAATCGTCGTCGCGATGCAGCCGACTCATGCGTTCGATCGGGATGCGGAACAACACCACGAGATTCTGATCAGCCACGACGCGCCACCGTGCGACACCCCGCACGCCCGACGGCTGGTCGGGCATCGGCGTGACATCGATGCGCAGGTTCGCGAGCTCGGCGGGCCACAGGTTGACGAGGTAGTCGGCCGTCGATTGCACGGTCGTCTCGAACAGTGCGCGCCGCGTGAAGGCGAGGGGCAGATGGGGGCCGGTGACGGGCGAGCGACCCGTGCGGCCATGCCGCGCGCGGGCTCGCGCGCTCGGCTGTCTGCTCGCTCGTGCCACGCCCCCAGCCTATCGCCGCAGCGTCGCACGGCCGTTCTATGCTGAGTGCACGATGAGCGCCCGACTGTGCAGCAAAGTCGCGTGCAGCGAGCCTGCCGCCCGCACGCTCACCTACGTCTACGCCGACTCGATGGCCGTGCTCGGCCCCCTCAGTGCGCGCCCCGAACCACACAGCTACGACCTGTGTGCGCGCCACTCTGAGCGGCTGTCCGCCCCGAACGGGTGGCAAATTGTTCGATACAGCGCTCTGGGCGAAGTGGGTTAATCCCGACTAAGTTGAGCGAGTGACCACCTCACCTGATCTCTCGTCCTTCATCAAGGCTTACGACGTTCGCGGGCTCGTCGGCTCGCAGTTGACCGACGCCGTCGTCGAGGCGCTGGGCGCCGGTTTCGCCGACGAGATGCGCGGCGAAAGCGGGGCCAGCGGCACCGAGCTCGCCGTCGGGCACGACATGCGCGACAGCTCGCCCGGGTTTGCCGCCGCCTTTGCGCGCGGTGCGCAGGCGCGGGGCGCATCCGTCATCATGCTCGGCCTCGGTTCGACCGATGAGACCTACTTCGCGAGCGGGCATCTGAATGTGCCCGCCGCCATGTTCACGGCCAGCCACAACCCGGCCACCTACAACGGAATCAAGTTCTGCCGGGCGGGCGCCCAGGGCATCAGCCTCGACACCGGCCTCGGCAGCATTCGCGACCGCGCGCAGGCCTACCTCGCATCGGGCATCGAGGTGGTGGATGCCCCCGGCACGATCTCGCACCGCGACGTGCTCGCCGACTACGCCGCGTACCTGCGCGAGCTCGTCGACCTCTCGAGTGTGCGCCCGCTGCGCATTGTCGTGGATGCAGGCAACGGCATGGGCGGGCTCACGGTGCCCGCTGTGCTCGGCACGGCCGCGGGTCTTCCCGCCCTGCCGTTTGAGATCATCCCGCTCTACTTTGAGCTCGACGGCACCTTCCCCAACCACGAAGCCAACCCGCTCGAGCCCGCGAACCTTGTCGACCTGCAGAAGGCCGTTGTCGAGCACGGTGCCGACCTCGGGCTCGCGTTCGACGGTGACGCCGACCGCTGCTTCGTGATCGACGAGCTCGGCCAGCCTGTGACCCCGAGCGCTGTTGCCGCCATCGTGGCGCTGCGCGAGATCACGCGTGTGCGTGCTCAGGGCGAGACGGGCGAGATTCACGTCGTGCACAACCTCATTACGTCGCGCATCGTGCCCGAGACCATCACCGCTGCCGGTGCCATCCCCGTGCGCACCAAGGTGGGCCACTCGCTCATCAAAGACGTCATGCACGAGACGGGTGCCATCTTCGGCGGCGAGCACTCGGCCCACTACTACTTCCGCGACTTCTGGGGAGCCGACAACGGCATGCTCGCGGCCATGCACCTCATCGCGCAGTTCGGCGAGTACGACGGCCCGCTTTCGGCACTCGCGGCAGAATTCACGCCCTACACGGCCAGTGGCGAAATCAACTCGACCGTCGCTGACGTACCGGCGGCCTACACGCGCATTGTCGAGGCCTTCCAGGGTCGCGCCGAGATCGACGAGCTCGATGGGCTCACCTTCACGGGTGGGGCCGATGACGGCTTCTGGTGGTTCTCGGTGCGCCCCTCGAACACCGAGCCGCTGCTGCGCCTCAATGCCGAGGCCCAGACTCCCGCGACGATGGCGGTCATCCGCGACGAGGTGCTCGCACTGATCCGCGCCTGACTCGTCCGCGCGTGGCGCGTCGGCGCCTGACGCGTCGGCGGATGAGCCACTCCGCAGCGGCACTGTTGATGACGAAGCCCGCGGCGACGAGCCAGGTTTCTCCGAACGCGTCGACCTCGCCGAGAGGGATGGTCCACAGCGCGACGACGAGCGCTTGGGTTCCGCCCGAGACAGCAATCGCGTAGGCGCGCGTCATCCATGCTCCGTGCTGCGCAAAGTCGCGACGCGTGATCGCATTCACTGCCATCACAAGAAACACCACCATCGGTACGGCGAAGACCAGTCGAACCATTGCCAATGCGAACTCGTCAGGAGGGCCGCGGAAGAAGACCGCGAGCCAGATGCTTGCCAGGGCCGCGATGAATCCGGCGGGAATCAGGATGCGGCCGGCGGTGCGGTGCCATCCGCGGCGAACGCGCAGTGCCGGAGAGAACTGGTATGCGCCGAGAACGCAGAACATGGTCATTGCGACGATGTGCGCGACGATCGCCACGAGTGACGTCCACGGCACGTCGATGTCCGTTTCAGAACTCACCTCGCCCAGGCGGAGCACGCCGCCGATAACGGGCAGCGCACTGAGGAACAACAGGCCGGAGACCGACCAGGCGTGGCTGGTCGCCATCAGGGTGCCGCGCCGTCAGAGTCGGCAGAGACGCGGGGCCACCGCCAGGCAGAGCGCAGGATGAAGGCAAGCAGCAGCAGTTCGATCCCGATGGTGAGCCCGTAGAAGACGACCCACTCCCCGGTTTCCCCGACCGCGTTGACAGCAGTGAAGGGGATATACAGCGATGCGACGATGAGGTTCGTGATGCGGCTCCCTCTTGGCGGGAGCGTGACCGAGAGCACCACCATCAGGGCCGGCACCGCCAAGACGGCGATGAACGCGGTCAAGAGCATCGCGCTGACCTCGAACTCGAAGATGAGTCCCGCCTGGATGCCTTCCAGTACACCTGGCTTGTAGAAGCCGATGATGTCGACGTAGGCGTACAAGAACATAAAACTCGTCCATGCAGCGGCGATCGTGACGGGCACCGGCACCGGCGTAGTGTCCAGCAGGCTTGAGGCGTTCGTTCGGGTGGTCATCGGTTCTTCTTTCGTGTCGGTGAAGCGGAGTCAACAGAAGCGGAGTTAGGAGAGCTGACGGTTCGGGCGCGCACGAGCCGCACGCCGGTGGTGAGCAGCCACACGATCCAGGCAGCCATGCCCGGTAGCCCAACGAACAAGAGCGCTGAGCCGTCGGCGATCTCGAGGCTGGCCACCCCGGCGGCGAGCAGCAGGCCGCCCCCAACCAGGCCGAGCAGAACCTGCCACCGCGGCGTCAGCCGGCTCGTGTGCGTCGCTAGCGCTGCACCGATGACGGTGACGCCGAGGGTGGGCAGCGCGAGCGCGAACGCTGCGGCATGCAACTGCCAGGCGAGTGCGAAGGTCGGGCTGGGCTCGGCGAGATCGCCGACGGCCAGCACCGTTCCGATCCACAGAACGCTGTAGAGCGCGAAGGTCGCCGAGAGACTCGCGCCCGCGGCCACCGCCCAGCGCGACCACACAGCGCCCGCACCGCCGCGGCCCGCGACGAGACCGTGGAGACCGGTCAAGAACCCGAGCAACAGTGGCACGTGCAGCGCCTCTTGAGCGACCGCGATCGCCACCACCGCCCTGTTCTGCGCGTGCCAGGCGAATACCTCGTCGATCGGGTCACCGTAACCGGGTGCATCGGTCGCGCCGAACATCACGTTCTGGATCACCATCGACGCAGCAAGCGCGATCGCGGTGGCGCCGACAACCCGCATCGTCGGCACCTCCGCCGGACTCGTTCTCGACGCCGGACGCGTTTCGTTGCGTGTTTTTTGTTCGATCTGCATAACAAGCTCCTCCCGTGTGAGCGGCGACGCTCGCGACTCGTACACTGTACGACGTACGCTGTACTATGACTCGTACGCTGTACGATTGTCAAGTCGGGCAACGGAGCGAGGAGACGCATGTCTGCGAAAGAACAGCGCCCTGTCGCGTCGGGGGTCGGGCTCAGCAAGAAGCGGGTCGTGGCGGAAGCAATCCGGCTCGCAGACCGCGAGGGCGTCCATGGGCTGAGCATGCGCCGGCTGGCGGGGGAGCTCGGGGCTGGCGCCATGTCGCTGTACCACTACGTCGCGGGCAGAGACGAGCTACTCGATG
>JAYUKK010000233.1:0-2714 GCA_043764515.1 Microbacterium sp. | reverse complement strand
CGCGGGGCATCGACATGACAAAGTCGGTCAGCAACGGGCGCAATGCCAGGTAGGCGACGCCCTGCGAATTCTCGACAACGCTGCCGTCGGGAAGGCCGATGAGAACCTCGTGCTGCAACACGCCACGGTGACTGTGGAAGGCGTTACCGGGTTCAAGGGTGATCGTGTTGAGCCGACCCTTGGGGTCGGTCAATTGCACCTGGTCGCCCTCGACGAAAGGGCCGCTTTGGCGTCGTGTTGTCATGATTTAAGCCCCTGTCGCGCGGCGGTGGTGGCGGTCAAGCGCGGCCGTCAGATCGGCGACCGTGCGACCGGCCAGCGTCGGCCAGAGCTCGTGTGTCGGGCCCTCGTGCAGGGTGATGTGCAGGGGCACCCCGATCGCCGCGGCACCCGACGCCACGGCCGAGACCAGCCCGAACTCGCTGTCTTCGATCGCCACGCAGTCGTGAATCGGCACACCGAGCCGCTCGGCAGCAAGCAAATATGGCTGCGGGTGCGGCTTGGGATGCTCAACATCGTCGCCCGCGACCACGACGCCAAAGACATCGTCGCCGATTGCCGCTGCCACCTGCAGGGCCATGCGGCGAATCGACATCGTCACGAGGGCAATGGGGATGCCCGCCGTGCGTACCTCGTCGATCAACTCGCGCGCCCCCGGGCGCCACGGCACGCCGTGCTCGATCTGCGCCATGACGCGGTCAGTGAGGGTATTGATGATCTCGTCGACCTCGAGAGCAACGCCTGCCTGTTGCAGAACGCGGGCTGATTGCACGAGGCCCGAGCCGACCAGTTGCATGCCCTGGGCTTCGCTCCAGGTGCCGCCGTGTTCGGCAACGAGCTCGGTCTCGGCGAGCATCCAGTAGGGCTCGGTGTCGACGATGGTGCCGTCCATGTCCCAGAGAACGGCGGCGGGAGTCGGAGCGGTCACGACGCACGAGTCTAGTTGCGTTCTATCCTGGGGCGACCCCTCGGCGTTCGCCGAGGCGTGAGAAGGGTGTATCGGTGTCGCAGAGCGATCTGTTCCGCAGTGGGCGGCTGCTCGTCGTCGCCTTCGAAGGCTGGAACGATGCCGGCGAGGCCGCGAGTGGTGCCGTGCGCGCACTGAAAGACGTTCTCGACGTCGTTCAGATCGCCGACATTGACCCCGAGGACTACTACGACTTTCAACTGAACCGCCCGCACGTCGAGTTCGACGACGATGGCAAGAGGCGCTTACGCTGGCCGAGCGTGACGCTCTACGGGCCGGCGGGAGATGACGGGATGCCCCGCACGCGCTCGGCAGGCGACGACCCGCTCGGTGCCGCAGCCGTCGGCGTCAGCGGCACGAACCACGAGAACATCTACCTGCTGCTGGGCACCGAGCCCTCGCGCGGGTGGAAGACTTTCGCCACCGAGACGATCGATCAAGCCCTGACAGCAGACATCACGGGCGTGATCTTGCTCGGAGCCCTGCTCGCCGACGTGCCGCACACCCGCCCGATCGCCATCCACAGCTCGAGTGAAAACCCTGAGGTGCGCGACGAGCTTGGCGTCGAGCGCAGCACGTACGAGGGGCCCGTCGGCATTCTCAGCGTGATCGCGACGATGGCGGAGGAGGCCGGGATTCCGACGGTGTCGCTGTGGGCATCCGTGCCCCACTACGTGCACAACGCGCCCTCGCCTAAGGCGACGCTCGCCCTGCTCGACAAGCTGGAAGAGCTCGTTGACGTTGTGATTCCGCGCGGCGACCTGCTGGAAGAGGCCCGCGAATGGGAGGAGGGCATCGACGCCCTCGCCAATGACGACGACGAGATGCGCTCGTACATCGACCAGCTCGAGCGGGCGCGTGACGCCGTCGAAGCGCCCGAGGCGAGCGGCGAAGCGATCGCGCAAGAGTTCGAGCGCTACCTGCGTAAGCGCGACGACGAGCCGCCCGTCGACGGGCCCGGTGCCGGCTAAGGCGCTAGCACCGCGATGCTTCGCTGAGGCATCTTGTCCCCGGCCTCTATCGCCTTGCGGGTGTCTGCCACACCGACACTTCGTTGCGGAACCCAGCGTGACGCATCACAACCCCGGCGTGTCGCCTGTGACTGTCGGTCTCAGCGACATTTAGTCGCTCGAACTGACCTGCAGCACATCTCCAAACCTGAAGATTTCAGACTGCTCGGTGGTCGCGACACGGCTGTGGAGCATCCGAAAGCCTCGTCGGAAGGCGCGATCTCCGGAATTGTGCAGATGCCCGGATGCTCGGTGCAAGTCGAGCGTGTACCCACGCGCTCGCACTAGCCGCTGGGTGTCAGCAGCGGCTGGACAACGAGGTAGAAGACCATGAAAAGGCCGATGCCCAGAGCGATTCCGCCCCCGATGCGAGCCTGCAACACCTGCGAAGGGGCGAGTGCTCGCTGTTCGTTCTTGTGTTGCCCGAAGGCTCGGAACAGAGAGGCGTTGAACCTCGTGACTGACCGCGGTGCAATCAGAGAAACGAGGCCGAAGGTGATGAACAACACCGTGACCAGCCATGGGAGTAAGGGTGGCGCAATCATGTCACTCACATTCCCCGGTCATTCGGTGCCACGTCTAAAGCATTCTCGTGCCGTGAAGCGATGGAGAGCCTTACGGGATGCTGGGGGTGGGCATGCCACCTCCTCAGGCGCTACAGCGGGTCGAGCACCCCCGTCGACAGCAAGACCAACAGCGTGCCGCCGAGCAGCAGGCGGTAAATCACGAAGGGCAAG
>JAYUKK010000232.1:0-9280 GCA_043764515.1 Microbacterium sp. | reverse complement strand
TACCTGGGCATCGATGCGGCGATCGCTGACGTGCGGGCGGGGAAGCTCGGGCGGGTTCCGAAGCCGCTGCGCGACGCGCATTACCCGGGTGCGAAGCGACTCGGGCACGGAAAGGGCTATATCTACCCGCACAACGAGCCCGTGGGGGTGGCCGAGCAGCAGTACTTGCCTGATCCGCTCGTCGGCACCGAGTACTATCGCCCGACCGAGCGCGGGCATGAGCGGGAGATCTCGGCGCGCCTAGCCAAGTTGCGCGCGATCACGCGTGGAGAGCCTGCGGCCGACTGACGGGGTCGACCGTCGAGGTCGGCCGTCGGCTCTGGTAGGCTTTCGTGGCCCGTCAGATATGGGCACACCCTCCCTCGTAGCATCCACCGAAGCGCCTCGGCGTGCGTTCGGACCGGACGGAGCGGTGTACGCCCGTGAGCCGCTGAAATTCTCGGCCACGCCCATGGAAGGAAAACGTGTCTACTAAGTCACGCACTCGGAGCAAGACCCGTCTCTCGCGCGCACTCGGCATCGCCCTCACCCCGAAGGCAGCCAAGTACCTCGAGAAGCGCCCCTACGCTCCCGGTGAGCACGGCCGCACCAAGCGCAAGGCTGACAGCGACTATGCCGTTCGTCTGCGCGAGAAGCAGCGCCTTCGTGCCCAGTACGGCATCCGCGAGGCTCAGCTCAAGATCGCGTTCAACGAAGCTCGTCGTGCCGCTGGCCTGACGGGTGAAAACCTCGTCGAGCTGCTCGAGATGCGTCTCGACGCTCTCGTGTTGCGTTCGGGCTTCGCCCGCACCACGGCGCAGGCGCGCCAGATGGTCGTGCACCGTCACATCCTCGTCGACGGCCAGCTCGTTGACCGTCCCTCGTTCCGCGTCAAGCCGGGCCAGCTCATTCACGTCAAGGCCCGCAGTGAGGGTATGGAGCCGTTCCAGGTTGCCGCAGCCGGCGGACACGTTGACGTGTTGCCCAAGCTGCCGCCGTACCTCGAGGTCGAACTCGACAAGCTGCAGGCGCGCCTCGTGCGTCGCCCCAAGCGCGCTGAGGTTCCGGTGACCTGCGAAGTTCAGCTCGTCGTCGAGTACTACGCAGCCCGCTAACACCATCAACACCCCAACGGGGGCCCGGCATCGCGCCGGGCCCCCGTTTGCGTTGGCCCGCTAGGCTGGCGTTGTTCACCACCCACGACTTCTCACGAGGGAGCACTCATGAAGAACGCCGCCTGGCTCATCGTCGGCATCGCGCTCGGCTTCGTCGCCGCCCACCAGGTCTCCAAGACCCCGCAGGGTAAGCAGTTCTTCGACGACGTCGATTCCAAGGCCCGCGAGTTCAGCGCCGCCGTTGTCGACGGTTACAAGCAGCGCGAGGCCGAACTTCGCGCCGCCGTTGCCGAGGCCGAAGACACCATCGCCGACCTCACCAGCCGCCTCAAGTAGCCGCCGGGGCACCGCGCCCCGCCCCATTTCGACTCAGGACGCCACAGCCCCTCATGCAGACCGCCGACATCCAGCGCCGGTGGCTCGAGTTCTTCGGTACTCGCGGTCACACGGTCGTGCCCTCCGCCTCGCTCGTCAGTGACGACCCCACGCTGTTGTTCACGGTCGCCGGCATGGTGCCGTTCGTGCCGTACCTCACCGGGGTCGTGCCCGCACCGTATCCGCGCGCGACGAGTGTGCAGAAGTGCATCCGTACGAACGACATCGAAGAGGTCGGCAAAACGCCGCGACACGGCACGTTCTTTCAAATGAACGGCAACTTTTCGTTCGGCGACTACTTCAAAGAGGGCGCGATCGGGTACGCCTGGGAGCTCTTGACGGCGTCGCAGAGCGATGGTGGCATGGGCTTTGACGAGAAAGACCTGTGGGTCACCGTCTACAAAGACGACGACGAGGCGATCGCGCTGTGGAAGAAGATCGCGGGCCTGCCCGACGACCGTATTCAGCGGCTCGACATGGACACGAACTACTGGTCGACTGGCCAGCCCGGCCCCGCTGGCCCGTGCTCGGAGATCTTCTTCGACCGTGGCCCGGCCTATGGCATCGATGGCGGCCCGGCGACCGACGACGATCGTTACGTCGAAATCTGGAACCTCGTCTTCATGCAGTACCTGCGGGGCGAGGGCACCGGCAAAAACGACTTCGAGATTCTCGGGGAGCTGCCGAACAAGAACATCGACACGGGCATGGGCATGGAGCGCGTCGCGTTCCTGACTCAGGGCGTCGAAAACATGTATGAGATCGACCAGGTACGCCCGGTTCTGGATGCTGCAGCAGCGATGTCCGGACGCCGCTACGGTGCCGACCACGGTGATGACGTGCGCATGCGCGTCATTGCCGACCACGTGCGTTCGTCGCTCATGCTCATGACCGATGGCGTCGCACCCGGAAACGAGGGCCGGGGCTACATTCTGCGGCGCCTGCTGCGCCGCAGCATCCGTGCCATGCGTTTGCTCGGCGTCGACGCTCCCAGTTTCGACGTGCTGTTTGCGGCGTCACGCGACGCGATGAGCTCGGCGTACCCCGACATCACCGAGCACTACGACCGCGTCTCGCGTCTCGCGCTCGGCGAAGAGGACGCGTTCTTGCGCACTCTCGTGGCGGGCACGACGATTCTCGACCTGGCGGTCGCCGAAACCACGGCAGCGGGTGCCCGCACTCTGCCGGGCGACACCGTCTTTCAGCTGCACGACACCTTCGGGTTTCCGCTCGACCTCACACTCGAGATGGCGGAAGAGAACGGCCTCACGGTCGACCGCGCCGAATTCGACCGACTCATGTCGGAGCAGCGCACGCGGGCCAAGCTCGATGCCAAGTCAAAAAAGGGCGCTCTCGCCGATCTGAGCGTCTACGGTGAGTTCCGCGCCGCGGGCGAAACGGTGTTCCTTGGCTACGACGCGTTGCAGGCCGACACGACCGTGCTGGGCATCCTCGTCGGCGGCCAGAGTGTGCCCTTCGCGCAGGCGGGGGACATCGCCGAGGTGATTCTCGCCGAGACGACTCTCTACGCCGAATCCGGTGGACAAGATAGCGACGAGGGCACGATCGTCGGCTCGGGCTTCGAGCTCGAGGTTCTTGATGTTCAGAAGCCCATCAAGGGCCTCATGAGCCACACCATTCAGGTGCGCTCGGGAGAGGTCCACGTTGGCGACGCCGCAACGACCCTGGTCGACCCGGTTTATCGTCGCTCGGCGAGCCAAGCCCACTCGGCGACGCACGTTATCCACGCGGCATTGCGCCAAACGCTCGGAAGCGATGCTCATCAGTCGGGCTCGTACAACAAGGCCGGCTACATGCGTCTTGACTTCAGCTGGAACCAGGCGCTGAGCCCGGCGACCCGCAGCGAGATCGAAGAGATCAGCAACATTGCCGTTCGCGACAACCTGCCGGTGTCAACGCGCGTGATGGCGCTCGATGAGGCAAAGTCGCTCGGGGCGATGGCGCTGTTCGGTGAGAAGTATGGCGAGACCGTGCGTGTCGTCGACATCGGCGGCCCCTGGTCGCGCGAGCTGTGCGCGGGAATCCACGTCGGCGGCTCTGCCGAGATCGGCATGATCAGCCTCGTCAGCGAGTCGTCGGTGGGATCGACCAATCGACGCGTTGAGGCGCTCGTGGGCCTCGAAGCCTTCCGCGAGTTCGCCACGGAGCGTGCGCTTGTTCAGCAATTGACGAGCAGCCTCAAGACCCCGCGCGATCAGCTCGCCGACCGCATTGCTGACCTCAGCGCGCAGCTCAAAGTGGCCGAGAAGACGATCGCGCAGTACGAGTCAGCACGGCTCACGGAGCGCGTGCCTGCGCTGGTCGCGGCTGCATCGACCCTCGGCGCCTTCACCGTGATCGCTGAGAACCTCGGCACTCTCGGTTCGGCCGATGACGTGCGCACGCTCGCGACGACTGTGCGCGGTCGCTTGAGCGACTCGGCCACCGTCGTTGTGCTCGCTGCCGAGGTTGCGGGCAAGGCAACCGTGATCGTTGCCACCACCCCCGCGGCGCGCGAGGCGGGCGCGAAAGCAGGAGCGCTTGCGCGCACCGCCTCGGGAGTGCTCGGCGGCGGCGGCGGCGGAAAGGATGACCTCGCCCAGGGCGGGGGCGCCGACCCGTCGGCGATCCCCGCGGCGATCGAGGCCGTGCTCGCGGAGTTGCGGCACTGACCGTGCGCACCGGCGTGCGACTCGGCATCGACGTGGGCCGGGCACGCGTGGGGGTGGCGCGTAGCGACCCCCACGGCATGCTCGCGACGCCGGTGGAGACGCTGGCGCGGGGCGACGAGCCCGTGGCGAACATCCGTCGCCTCGTCGATGAGCACGACGCGACCGAGGTAATTGTCGGACTGCCACTGGCGCTGAGTGGCGCCGAAACTGCCTCGACCGCCGACTCACGCGACGTTGCCGACCAACTCGCCGCAGCACTGCACGTGCCCGTTCGCCTCGTCGATGAGCGATTGACCACGGTGAGCGCTGCCCGCGGGCTCCGCGAGGCCGGACGCACCGCGAAGAACTCTCGCTCAGTCGTCGACCAAGCCGCCGCTGTTATTCTGCTGCAGCACGCCCTCGACCTCGAGCGTTCGACTGGGAACCCGCCCGGCACGCTCGTCGAGCCGCACGAAGGACGACCGATCGCGTGACCAATACTGACCCGTGGGAAGACATCTTCCGCAGCCAACCGAGCGCGGCGGCTCCGAGCGCGCCGTCACCCCGCGGCGCGGCGCCCGAGTCCGCCCCGACAAGTCGCCGCGCTGCGCGCGAGTCGGAAACCCGTCGTGGTCGCGGTTCTAATCGGGATGCTCGCCGCACGCCTCCCGGCGGTGGCCGGCGTCGTCGGCGCTGGCCCTGGATTCTGCTCGGCGTGTTCTCGTTGCTGCTCGGTATCGGCGCGGCGGGCGCGGCCTATGTATGGATCAACTACGAGCCGCAAGTGCGCGAGCTTCTCGGGTGGGAACTTCCGAACGACTATCAGGGTTCCGGCAACGGCACCGAAGTGACGGTCGTTGTTCGCCCCGGAGACATTGGCGAAGATGTCGCTCGAACCCTGCAGCGCGAGGGCGTGACGATGTCGTTCACGTCGTTCTACGAACTGCTGCTGGCCGACTCATCGATCGTGCTGTTCCCGGGCACGTATTTGCTCCAAGAAGAAATGTCGGCGCAGTCGGCTCTCGCGATTTTGCGCGACCCGTCGAACCGCGTGACATCGAGCGTGACGATTCCGGAGGGCACGACGATCAACGATGCGCTCGGGCTGCTCGCGATCGGAACGGAACTCCCGTTTGAAGAGTTCGAGGCGGCAGCAATCGACCCGACGATCTATGGCCTCCTTGAAGAGGCACCCAGCCTTGAGGGCTATCTCTTCCCGGCCACGTACGAGTTCGAACCCGGGCTCACGGCACAGCAGGTCATTCAGGTGCTCGTCGACGAGATGTTCGCGCGCCTCGATGCGCGCGGCATCGCGCCCGTCGACCGGCACCGCATCCTGACGATGGCAGCCCTCGTGCAACGCGAAGCTGGCCCCAACACCGACGACTTCGGCAAGATCGCTCGCGTGTTCTACAACCGCCTCGAAAGCGGGTGGCGCCTCGAGTCGGACGCGACGGTCGCCTACGGCACGGGCAACTTCTCGACGGTGTGGACGACGGATGCCGAGCGTGCGGACGCCTCGAACCTGTACAACACGTACGCCAACGACGGTTTGCCGATCGGCCCCATCGGATTGCCCGGTGAGGTTGCGATCGACGCCGCCATCTCGCCGACGGAAGGACCGTGGTTCTTCTTCGTGCCCACGAACCTCCAGACCGGCGAGACGGTGTTCTCCGAATCGGTCGACCAGCACGAAGCGGCCGTCGAGGTGCTGCGGCAGTGGTGCCGGGCCAGCGAGGAAAACGCCGCGTACTGTGAGTAGGCGTCTCGCAGTTCTCGGGCATCCGGTTGAACACTCGCTCTCGCCCGTATTGCATGCCGCGGCCTACACACATTTGGGGCTCGACTGGCAGTACGGCCGGCACGAGGTGCGCGAATCGGAGTTGGCGGGGTTCGTCGACGGTCTCGATCGTTCGTGGCGGGGGCTGTCGGCCACGATGCCCCTCAAGGAAGAGCTCTATCGGCTGGCTGACGAGTGGGACGACGCCGTCGCGCTGACGGGTGCGGCGAACACTCTTCTGCTCGCTGATGATGGGCGACGCATCGTGCGCAACACTGATGTCGCCGGCATCGAGCGGTCGCTGCGCGACGCCGGGCTTGAGTCCGCTCGCCACGGGGTGATCGTGGGCGCGGGTGCCACAGCCCGTTCGGTACTGGTGGCCCTCGATGGTCTCGGATTGCGCAGCGTCGCCGTCGCCGTTCGGGATCCCGCGCGCGCGGGCGCGCTCACAGTGCTCGCGAGCGACCTGGGCCTAGAACTCGATCTCGTGCGTGTTTCGGACCTCGAGCACGTGGTTGATGGTGTCGATGTTGTCGCCTGGACCCTTCCGAACGGCATCGGCCTCGGGCAGGTCATCCCTTTCGACGCCCGCACTACCGCGGTGGCTCTCGACGTGACGTATCACCCCTGGCCCGGCCCGCTTGCGGCGCAGTGGCTCGAGGTGGGCGGGCGGGTGGCCTCCGGCCGCGACATGTTGCTGCACCAAGCTGTGCGCCAAGTACGGTTCTTCGTCTCCGGCCAGACCGATGAGCCGCTAGAGGCTGAAGTCGGCCTCGAGGTCGCGATGCGGGCTGCGCTCGACGCAGCCTGAGCGCGGATCGGCCGGGGGCGGACATCCCGTGCCCTGCACGCATGGGAGAATGGCGACATGCTGCGTTGGTTGACCGCCGGAGAGTCTCACGGCCCTGAATTGATCGCTGTGCTCGAAGGGATGCCCGCGGGTGTTCCGGTTCTGCGCGAGGCGATTCACGCCGACATGCAGCGGCGCAAGCTCGGCTACGGTCGCGGTGCCCGCATGAAGTTTGAGCAGGATGAGCTCACGATCTCGGGTGGCGTGCGCCACGGCGTGAGCATGGGGAGCCCCATCGCTTTGCGCATCGGCAACACCGAGTGGCCCAAGTGGACCACGATCATGAGCCCCGATCCCGTCGACGCTGCTGAACTCACCGGGGCCCGCGGAGCGCCGCTCACTCGCCCGCGCCCCGGCCACGCTGATCTCGTCGGCATGCAGAAGTACGGTTTCGACGAGTCGCGTCCGGTGCTCGAGCGCGCGAGCGCCCGAGAGACCGCTGCGCGCGTTGCCCTTGGCGCGGTCGCACGCTCGTTCCTCGGTGAGCTCGGCATTCGGCTCGTCGCGCACACGCTCGCGATTGGGCCGGTTCGCGTTCCCGACGATGCGCCGTTGCCGCTGCCCGATGACGTCGACCGCCTCGACGCTGACCCGTTGCGCTGCCTGCACGCCGAGACCAGCGCGGCCATGGTGGCCGAGGTTGATGGCGCGCACAAAGACGGCGACACCCTCGGCGGCGTCGTCGAGGTGCTTGCCTACGGGGTTCCGCCGGGGCTCGGATCGTATGTGCACTGGGATCGTCGACTTGACGCCAAGCTCGCCGCGGCCCTCATGGGCATTCAGGCCATCAAGGGCGTTGAGGTCGGCGACGGCTTCGAGACCACGCGTCGTCGGGGTTCTGCCGCGCACGATGAGCTCGTCGTCGACGATGGCCTGATCGAGCGCTTGAGCGACCGCGCGGGAGGCACAGAGGGCGGCATGAGCACCGGCACGGTATTGCGGGTGCGCGCGGGGATGAAGCCCATCGCAACCGTGCCGCATGCCCTGCGCACGGTCGATACGTCCACCGGCGAAGCCGCCGCGGCACACCACCAACGGTCTGACGTGTGCGCGGTGCCCGCAGCCGGAGTCGTCGCGGAGGCGATGGTCGCGCTGGTTCTCGCCGAGGCCGTGCTCGAGAAGTTCGGCGGCGACTCGATCGCCGAGACGCGTCGAAACCTGCAGGGCTATCTCGCCGCGATTCCGACGACGCTCACGACCGCCGTCTCCGACGGCCGCGGATGACCGTCGGACAGCCGATCGAGCCCACCGAGGTGTCGCCACACGCTCAGGAGGGTGTCGCCGTCGTGCTGATTGGGCCGCCAGCCGCCGGCAAGTCGCGCGTGGGTAAGCGTCTCGGGCGCATCCTGGATGCGCCGTTTATTGACACCGATCGCGAGATCGCCGCGGCGCACGGCGCCATCTCTGACATCTTTGCGGAGCAGGGCGAGCACGCGTTCCGCGCGCTGGAATCTGCTGCGGTGGCCGACGCACTGCGGCAACCGGGCGCGGTGGTCTCGCTGGGCGGTGGAGCCGTGATGACCCCGAGCGTCGCACAGTCGCTCGCCGGTCTGCCGGTGGTGCTGTTGACCATCACGGCCGACGCCGCGGCCGAGCGCCTCGACCCCGAAACTCGCCCCCTCGTGCGCGACGGTATCGATGCCTGGGTCGATCTCGTCGCCGGTCGCATGCCTACCTATGCCGCTCTCGCTGTCGCGACGTGGGACACCTCGTCGCGACCGATCGACCACATTGCCGCTGAGATCGCTGAGTGGGTGCGCGAGCGCGCGAGCTCGGCCGGAGGATCATGACCGCCACGACTGTTGTTCCCGTGAGTGGACCGCCCGCGTACGACGTACTGATCGGCCGCGGCCTGCTCGTTGACGTCGCGAGTGTTTTGCCGCCGGCCGCCACCAAGGTGCTCGTGATTCATGCCCCACCTTTGGCTGCCCAGGCGGAGGCAATGCGTGAGCGCCTCGCGGGTCGGGTCGAGGTGTTGCTCGCCGAAGTACCCGACGCAGAAGGCGCGAAGCGCATCGAGGTCGCGGCGTTCTGCTGGCAGATCATGGGGCAGACCGATTTCACGCGAACGGATGCTGTGGTGGGCCTCGGCGGGGGAGCCACCACTGATCTTGCCGGCTTCGTCGCCGCGACGTGGCTGCGCGGTGTCGCCGTCGTGCAGGTTCCCACGACGGTGCTCGGCATGGTCGATGCGGCCGTGGGCGGGAAGACGGGCATTAACACGGCCGAGGGCAAGAACCTCGTTGGCGCCTTCTGGGCGCCGGCGACAGTTCTCGTTGATCTCGATCTGCTTGCCGACCTGCCACAGAACGAGATTCTCGCCGGGTTCGCCGAGATCGTGAAGTGCGGCTTCATCGCCGATCCCGTCATCCTCGATCTCATCGAGGCCGATGTGAGTGTCGCGACCGATCGCGAGAGCCCGGTCTTCCGCGAACTCATTGAGCGCAGTATCCGCGTGAAGGCAGCCGTCGTGAGCGACGACTTCACCGAGCAGGGCCATAGTTGAGAATCTCGCGGCGGCCCTGCTCGG